>CAMLUN010000006.1 GCA_946487795.1 uncultured Lactobacillus sp.
CTAAATTAAGTGTTAACCTGGGGAATGTAACGTATGTTGTTTTCCACCGTTTAGGTTACATGATGGGAGTTTCCCTGGGGTTAAGTCACGGAGTAAATCTTTTCTTAGGTGATTTATTTACCCGCTTGATTGCTCTTGCCGGTTTAATGGGGATGCTTGGTGCAATGTTTATCCTTGTTTATACCCCAATTAAGTCCTTTATTATGGGATCAAACCCTGACTTATGGCCAGCACGAGTTACTAAGTTGAATCGACATGGAATGCCTGCCTTTGCAATGTGGGTTCAAGCAGTTATCGTTTCGGTAATTATCTTCTTAGTAGCCTTTGGTGGTTCTGCAGCTGCCAGCTTTTACCAAATCTTAACTGACATGGGGAATGTTTCTACTTGTGCGCCATATATTTTCTTAGTTGGAGCATTTCCGGCATTCCAGCGAAAAGATATTCCACGTGAATTTATAGCATTTAAGAACCGGTTTTGGACTATGGTTCTGGTATGGTTTGTTGAAATTATTGTTTGTTTAGGAATCATCTTTACTTGTATCCAACCAATTTTGGATCATGATTATCAAACAGCCTTTTGGACAGCCATTGGACCAATCTTCTTCGGAATCGTTGCGTGGGTGCTTTATGATTATGCTTCTAAGCACGCCCGAGCATAACTAAAAACAACCTAAGATTATTTTCGTTCTGAACTAATCTTAGGTTGTTTTAATTTTAAATATTATTATATTGATTAATCCGTTGATGAATTAAGATGAATCCAATTCCCGTAACAATAAATTCAGTTAACGGAACCGCTGCCCAGACTCCCTCAAGACCAAAGAAAAATGGCAGGATAAATATTAATGGCAGGAGAACTAGGTAACCGCGGAGAAGTGATAGGGCGAACGATGCACGGGCTGAATTAGTTGCCGTCAAGAACAAAATGAAGAGGTAATTTAAGGCACTAAAGAAAGCACTCGTGAAGTAAATCGGCAATCCCACAGCAGCGTAATGAACGAGCTGAAGTGAGTTCTGAGTATTAAAAAGACTGATGATTGGGTACTTAAATGTAGTTAAGATGATAAATTCAGTAAGTGCTAACGCAAGCGTAATGATGATCCCAACTCTTAATGCGTGAGATACGTTATTAAAATGATGCTCACCATATTCACGACTAGCAACTGGCTGAACCCCGAGGGCAACCCCGTTAGCAATTGCTAGAACCACAATTGCAATGTTTGAAATTACACCATAAGCAGCAACGGCATAGTTATTTGCTAGTATTAAAAGAACATGGTTAAAGAAGAATACGCTAACGCCGCTGCTTAGTTCATTTAGTGCTGCTGCAGAGCCTAATCGTGCTGACTCAATAAGCGGCTTAAAGGAGGGGCGGACAAGGTGAAAATGAAGCCGCCGATTCTTAAACTGACGGTGAAATGATAAAACTACCAGACTGATTGCTGGTGAAAAGATTACTGCCAACGCTGCTCCTTCCATTTTTAAACCGAGACCAAAAATGAAGAACCAGTCAATAATAATTACTGATGATGTTTCAATAACGGTTGCCAACATGGTTAGGGTTGGGTTGCCATCATTACGAATAAAGTTGATGCTGACATAATTACACATTACAAATGGACCGCACCATGCCACTATTCGTACATAGGTAATTGCGAGAGCCCGCGTAGCATTATTGGCGCCAAGAAAGTCCACAATTCCGACTGAAAAGATATCAATCAGAATTGCAAGTGTGATTCCCAGAATTGCTGCGGAGATCATTAACGAGCTATACAGTGATTCAATTCGCTCAGGGTGGAGAATCTTATTTAGTGAAAAGATTGTTGCCCCACCAACACCGAGTAATAACCCAAGGGCGTTAAAGAGATTAAAGATGGGAAGAACAAGGTTGAGGGCAGTTAGCCCTAATGCGCCAGCGGCAATCGAAATGAAGAGGGTATCAATCAAAACATAAATTGATGTTCCAAGCATGGCAACAATGTTTCGACTAACATAATGAAAAACTTCTTTAGTGATTGGCAAGATAAAACCTCCAGATTAGCTTCCCATCCTCCAGAAATTTGGACGCCTGTTTGGAAAGTAAAGATAATTTATAAACAAAACCCGGCGATTTTGTGGCTCTTATTTCATTAACCTTATCTTAGCAAATCAAATGCAGCGGTAAAAGAGGCGAACCTTAAATCAGAATTCCATTAAGGTGGTCGATCTCGTGTTGGACGATCTCTGCAGCTATATCCGAAAGTTGTAAGGTTTGTAAATGCCAATTTTGGTCACAGAAGGTAACCTTAATTTGACGATAAC
The DNA here is from genome assembly GCA_946487795.1 of uncultured Lactobacillus sp. Taxonomy (GTDB): domain Bacteria; phylum Bacillota; class Bacilli; order Lactobacillales; family Lactobacillaceae; genus Limosilactobacillus; species Limosilactobacillus kinnaridis. The sequence goes on from CAMLUN010000006.1 coordinate 2,302, forward strand.
GCGTAACCGTTCTTTTTCCGGGAAGTGAAAGACAGCCTTCAGCGGTTTGATATGGCTCTTGCTTTTGGGTTATTTGGGGATTGTACATTACCATGTTAATTGGTCCAAGACTTGCAATAATAATTGCCTTGTTGATGCCAATCATATTTGCTGCCATCCCAATGCATTCTGCATGGTGTGCATTTAAGGTGTCTTTGAGATCAATACCAACATTAAGATCTTGTCTTGTTGCGGGGATGGCACGTTGTTGTAAAAGTATTTGATCGTGGTTAATTGGTTTAATCATTATCCTGTCTCCTAAAATAAAAGGGCTATAGTGATTCCCATAGTCCTAGTTTTTTAATTATTGTTTTTATGATGGTGCTGCTTACCAGCATTTCGCTGACGATTACTTGGCTTTGGTGTAGCTGAAGAAACCGGTGCAGCAGATTCCTTTAATTGATCAATCGTTGCAGAAACATTATCGGTTGCTTTAGATGCTGAATTATTTGTTGTCAAAGCATCAGGAACCTTAACTGGATTTTTCTTGTTTTCTTCTGCAATTTGTCGGCGAATCCGTGGCCGATATGCATTAATCATTAAGGTTTGAAGAATGGCGAATAGCCCACCAATAAAGAAGTAAAGTCCTAGTCCGGCTGATGAGGTTAATGAGATAAAGAAGGTCATAAATGGACTCATCCAAATTGCCATTTTCATTTGCTTCTTTTGTTCTTCCGGCACTCCCACTAATCCAAGATAGCTTTGTACAGCATATGCAACGAAGGAAAGAATTGCGAAAAGAATGCTTGGCTTTCCTAGTGCAATTCCCATGAAAGTTGCATGATAAAGGTCTGGGGAATAACGGATTGCTGCATAGAGGGCAGCAAAAACTGGGAACTGAATTAGTAGTGGTAAACAGCCGATTCCCCCAGTCAGGCTAACATTATTTTCCCGGTAAACAGCCATCATTTGTGCACCAACGGCAGCTTGCTCTTCTGGAGTTTTCGCTTCTCGTTGCTTTTTTTGGAGGTCTTTAAGCAATGGCTGGATTTTAGCCATTTTTTCTTGCATGATGGTCGATTTCTTCATTTGTGAAAACATCACTGGTAGCAAGATTGTCCGGACAACAACAACAATTACGATAATTGCCCAACCGTAATTATTGCCTAAATGACTAGCAAGCCATTCCATTAAATGCTGCATTGGTTTTGCAAGGTACGTATATGTTAGTCCGTATGGCTTTCCTGACTTTGTCGTTCGTACACAACCAGTCAGGAGTAGTAGGGCAACGGTTAATAGTCCCGCAACCGAAAGTCGTTTTCGTTTCATCAATATTCTCCCTTAGTGTAGTTAAGTATAGTTGTTAAATAGTATAAAACAGTACATATATTAACATTAAATCCATTAGCAATTCTACCGATTTAACGCTATTTAATCATAAAAAGCTGATAATGATAGGGTGGTAGCTCCTCAATTTGCAGGTCGGCAACCCGGGCAAATGGGGTTGGCCCAGTTTTAATTAGGTGAATAAATTTTTCCAAACTTGAGTGGTTACCTTCAGCGATGATTTTGACTGTTCCGTCTGATAAATTCTGGACAGTTCCCGTAATGGTGAGACGATTAGCAATTTGCAGTGTCCCGTAACGAAAGCCGACCCCTTGAACCTGACCATGGACAATTATCTTTAAACATTGAAGTCCCATTTAGGTCACTCCTTCTCTTAATAAAATCATAGAAATTATTAACATCATTGTACGCTATAACCATGGTATAATTAATCAAAAGAGGAGTCGATAATTAAATGGAAAAACTTACGTCGATTCATAATCAACACGTAAAAAATTGGAAAAAACTTCAAACAAAGAAATACCGTCGACAAACGGGGACGTACTTACTTGACGGCTGGCACTTGGTGAATGAAGCGGTTCAATCAGGTGTTCAAATTTTGCAATTAATTGGAACAAGTGAACAGCTTGCTGCTCACCCAGATTTAAATTCGCTTACTGATGAGGTATATGAAGTTACTGAAGAGGTAATGCAGCATATTACTGATACGGTTACTCCACAGGGAATTGCAGCGGTGGTTCCGTTGCCAGATGCACACAAGGTTCCAGATATGGAAAGCCTTCATGGTGGCTGGTTATTTCTTGATCGTGTTCAGGATCCAGGCAATGTTGGTACAATGGTACGAACTGCTGATGCTGCTGGATTTGCTGGTGTAGTGGTTAGTCACCGCTCAGCAGATATTTTCAGCCCGAAAGTGATTCGGTCAATGCAAGGGTCTCAATTTCATTTGAAGCTGTACGAAGGCGATCTAGCAAAGTGGATTGAAGATTTTAAGACGGTTAATGCACCGATTTACGGGACTCAGCTTAATCCGCAGGCAAAAAGTTTTCGTGATGCTGAACCAGGAAAAACCTTTGCTTTAATTATGGGGAATGAAGGTCAAGGGATGAGCCACCAGCTTCTCAGTCAAACAACAGCCAACCTTTACATTCCAATGCGGGGGCAGGCAGAGTCACTGAACGTTGCTGTTTCTGCGGGAATTCTTATGTTTCAGTTAAATAAAAATTTATAATGCTTAATGATTTATTTGTTGGGATAGATCTTGTAAAATATCCTTAAGAATTGAAAAGGGGGATTATATGAAGTCAATTAATGAATGGCGAACCGATTCGGAGTATGTTTTTATTGTTAGTGATTTATTAGCTCAGCCAGCTGTTCAGAAGTTAGCTCAGTATACACAACACCATCACTCGAACCGTCTCCAACATTCGATTGCGGTTTCATTCGATAGTTACAGGATTGCCAAACGGATGCATCTTGATTATCGGAGTGTTGCCCGCGCTGGCTTATTACATGATCTCTTTTATTATGATTGGCGAACTACCAAATTTGACTTGGGGACACATGCGTTTATTCATCCACGGGTAGCTTTGCGTAATGCTGAAAAATTAACAAAATTGAATGCAAAGGAAAAAGATATTATCCTTAAGCATATGTTTGGTGCAACATTAGCGTTGCCGAAGTATCGTGAGAGCTGGATTGTTTCCCTTGTGGATGACTTTGAAGCTGAACATGAATTCTTTACCCCGCTTCGGGCTAAGTTGGCACGGAAGATCCGTAAGCGTCGTATGAAGTCTGTATGGTAGTTTGTGGAAGGGAGTTGTTACTATGCAACAATTAGCTGAGAAGTCGGCTAATGCTGGTGGCTGTAAACTTTGTCCGAAATTCACTCATACCTTTTCGATCCTTGGCAAAAAATGGAATGGCTTAATCATCGAAGCCCTTTTAGTTAAGGATACGATGCGTTTTAAGGATCTTTCAGCAAGTATTAATGGATGTAGTGATCGGGTTTTATGTGAACGTCTTAAGGAACTGGAAGACGAGCACATTGTTGTCCGGAATACCTACGAAGGTGAGAATCGGATTGATTACTCATTAACGGAACGAGGACAAGAACTTCGGGAAGTTATGAGTACCGTTCACCGGTGGAGTGACAAGTGGAATTAATTTTTTCCTTGACCTGCTAACGGTGCTTAGCTACAATAGTCTGTGATATTAAAAGTGTTGATGGAAACTAGTACCTGGATTCTTATTGTCAGAGAGCTGTTATAATTCTGTAATTAACGGTCAGTAATATTCGGGGAATTTCATTTCCGGAGCCGATATGTAATGATATTCCGGTTGATCGCCGTTATTGATTTTGAGTGTGCATTTTTTGCAAACTAGGGTGGTACCGCGAAGCCTCGTCCCTAATCGGACGGGGCTTTTTTGTTTACTAAAAGGAGTGAAATTATGGGATTAAAAGAACGACTTGCTGAACTTCGTGAAGAAGGATTGCAAGAAATCAGGGAATCTGAAGACCTGAAAAAGATTAATCAAGTTCGGGTAAAAATGCTCGGAAAGAAGGGCCCAATTACCAATGTCCTTCGTGGGATGCGTGACTTAAGCGCTGAAGAACGGCCAAAAGTTGGTCAATTTGCAAACAAGGTCCGTGATGAACTTACCGCTGCAATTGAAAGCAAACGAGCAGAACTAGAACAAGCTGCAATGAATGCAGAACTAGAGGCAGAAACAGTTGATGTTACTTTGCCTGGAACACCAGTGGCTCAGGGTGAACCACACGTTATCCAACAAATTATTGACCAAGTGGTTGACCTATTTGTTTCAATGGGATATGAGGTCGCTGTTGGTGATGAGGTAGAACAAGAAGTTTATAACTTTGAAAAATTAAACCTGCCAAAGGATCACCCAGCGCGGGATATGCAGGATACTTTCTACGTTACGCCGTCTGTCTTAATGCGGACCCAAACTTCCCCAATGCAGGCACGGATGTTAGAGAAGCATGACTTTAGCCAGGGGCCATTGAAGATGATTTCGCCAGGAAAAGTTTATCGGCGTGATACGGATGATGCTACCCATAGTCATCAATTTAATCAAATTGAAGGAATGGTTGTCGGTAAACACATCACAATGGCTGATCTAAAGGGAACATTGAAGGTCATTGCTCAATCACTTTTTGGTGATAAGTTAGATGTTCGTTTACGGCCAAGTTACTTCCCATTTACTGAACCATCAGTAGAAGCTGATATTACATGTTTTAATTGTATGGGAAAGGGCTGTTCCATCTGTAAGCATACCGGCTGGATTGAAGTCCTTGGTGCCGGAATGGTTCATCCAAACGTCTTGCGGATGTCTGGTGTTGATCCAGAGAAGTTTGGTGGCTTTGCCTTTGGATTAGGACCCGACCGATTTGCAATGTTGAAGTACGGGGTTACCGATATTCGGAACTTCTACCAAAATGATGTTCGTTTCTTAACTCAATTTGATCGGAAAGGATAACGGCAATGAAAGTTTCATACGATTGGTTAAATGAATATTTAGACCTTGACGTTGAACCACGCGATCTTGCCGAAAAGATTGCGCGGACGTCTGTTGATATTAATGATGTTTATTCATTAAGTGATGGCTTGAAAAAGTTAGTGGTGGGGGAAGTAGAAACTTGTGAACCTCATCCTGATTCGGATCATTTGCATGTATGTTCCGTAAATGTTGGCGAAGAAGAACCACTTCAAATTGTTTGTGGAGCACCCAATGTTGCGGCCGGGCAAAAAGTAATCGTTGCTTTAAATGGCGCCCGGATTGCAAATAATCAAAAAATCAAGCGTGGCAAGATTCGCGGAGTTGAATCCAACGGGATGCTTTGTGCCTTACAGGAGATTGGTTTCAGTGACCGCATTGCTCCAAAGGCTTATGAAGACGGCATTTACATTCTGCCTGATGATGCTAAACCGGGTGAATCAGTATTCAGCTACCTGGGAATGGATGACACGATTATTGATACCGATGTTACTCCTAACCGTGGTGATATGTTGAGTATCTATGGCAATGTTAATGACATTGCCGCATTCTATAACCTGAAGCCGCACTTTAAAGAAGTTGCAGTAGAAGAAAATGATGATCAGGCAACTGCTGATCTCATTAACGCTGAAATTAGTGATAAAAAGATTGCACCAACATATAAGTTGCGGGTAATTAAGGGCGTTAAGATTGAAGATAGTCCATTGTGGCTCCAAATCCGCCTATGGAATTCTGGTATTCGTCCAATTAATAATGTTGTGGATGTTACTAACTATGTTCTGCTCAAGTATGGTCAACCACTACACAGCTATGACTACGATAAGCTGCCAAGTCATGATATTAGCGTCCGCCACGCTCGAGCAGACGAAAAATTCGTTACTCTTGATGATGAAGAACAAACACTAAACGCAAATGATATTGTCGTTGTAAGTGGTGATCAACCAGTTGCCCTTGCCGGAACAATGGGTGGTCAAGCTACTGCTGTATCAGAGAATACTACTAGCGTGGCACTTGAAGCAGCAATTTTTGATTCGGTAATGGTACGGAAACAAGCTCGTCGCCTCGATCTTCATAGCGAATCCTCAATGCGCTTTGAACGGGGAATTAATCCGGCAACTGTTGAAACTGCTCTTAATGAAGCTGCCCAATTAATTTCTCAATTAGCAGGTGGAACAGTTACCAAGGGAATCGTTACTGGCAGTGAAAAACCAGCAGAATCTAAGGATATCGAGCTCTCATTAACGAAGATCAACCACGTTTTAGGAACTAATCTGAAGATGGAAGATGTTACTAGTGTTTTTGATCAGTTAGCCTTTCCTAACAAGTTAACTAGCAATGATACGGTTCTAGTTACGGTTCCTGCTCGGCGTTGGGACATCAGCTTACCAGCCGACCTTTATGAAGAAGTTGCCCGGATCTATGGCTATGACAATTTACCCGAAAGTTTACCGGTAATGACTCGTAATCATGGTGGTTTATCTCCTCGGCAACGATTTATTCGGGCCACTCGACATGATTTTGAGGGGATGGGGTTGAACCAAGCCATCAGTTATTCATTGACCACTGTTGACAAGGCTAAGCAATTCCAAATTGATCCAGTAGCTGAACCAATGAAACTAGACTTCCCAATGAGTTCTGATCATGTAGCAACGCGGATGAGCATTATTAGTGGCTTATTGATTGATATTGCTTATAATGTTGCTCGTAACGTTAATAATGTTGCCCTTTATGAAGAGGGCCGAGTATTTATTCCGCGTGGTGGAGAACGGCCAGAAGAGCAGGAACACGTCGCAGGAGCAATCACTGGTCAATTATTGAATAATAGCTGGCACATTACTGATCAGCCTGTTGATTTCTTCCAAGTAAAAGGAATGGTGGAACGCTATCTTCACAACATGGGAATTGCAGGGAAGATTGAATACGTTGCTGATCATTCTCGAGAAGAGATGCATCCTGGACGGACAGCTAATATCCTAATTGATGGCGAGTTAGTCGGTTTTGTTGGTCAGGTTCATCCACAAACAGCAAAAGAATATAAGGTTCCCGAAACCTACGTCTTTGAATTAAACCTTGAACAGCTAATGAAGGCTAAGAAGATCGAAAATGAATACACGCCAATTAGCAAGTTCCCAACAATCACGCGTGATATTGCTCTATTAGTTGATACCAACGTTACAAATGAAGAGATTGTTGATTTAATTAAGAAGCGCGGGGGTGCCTTCTTGAAAGATGTCCACTTGTTTGATGTTTATAGCGGTGCCCACCTTTCTTCTGGAAAGAAGTCATTGGCATACACATTAACTTACCAGGATACCAATGCAACCTTGACTGAGGATCAGGTTAACCAGGCATTTGATAAGGTAACAAAACACCTTCAAGAACAATTAAATGCTGAGATTCGTTAATAATGACTAACGAAAAATTACGTCGGCAAAATCGGGTTGTTCTGATTATCCTAATTCTTTTAATTTGTTGTGGCTTAGGGATTCACCAATATTTTAACTATGCTTTAAGACCAGTTGATTCTTCAGCAAATCAAGTAATAAGCGTTAAAATACCGCAGAGTGCGACTGATCATCAAGTGGGTGTGATTTTAAAAAGAAAACGATTAGTGCGGAGTAGTTTCGTCTGTGATTACTATTTGCAAACTCATAAGGAATCGGGAGTAAAGGCCGGAACATTTAAACTAAAAGCTTCGTACTCGACACCGCAGATTGTTAGTCTTTTGCAAGAATCCCGTGAAAGTCATTAAAAATATTTTTAGAATAATTATTTACATTTATCTAAACAAATGGTAATTTACCAATGGATATAAGATAGGAGTGTGTAATTGAATGGCTGAAGAAAAAACTTTTCCAATGACGCTGGAAGGAAAACAAAAACTTGAACAAGAACTTGAAGACCTTAAAATGAAGCGTCGTCCAGAAGTTATCAAGCGAATTAAAATTGCGCGAAGCTATGGTGACCTTTCTGAAAACTCTGAATATGAGTCAGCAAAGGATGAACAAGCCTTTGTTGAAGGACGAATTTCACAAATTGAAAATATGCTTCAATATGCTGAAATCATTGATAATGATGATGTTGACAAAGATGAAGTATCAATGGGACGAAAAGTAACGATCAAGGAACTTCCCGATGAAGAACCTGAAAGTTACCAAATCGTTGGGGAATCAGAATCTGATCCATTTAACGGTAAGATTTCTAATGAGTCACCAATGGCAAAGGGTCTCCTTGGACACAAGGTCGGCGAAGAAGTCGAGATTGAAATCCCTAATGGTACGATGAAGGTTAAAATTTTGAGTGTAGAATAATCAAACTAATCTCAGTATGATTAAAGGTCCAAATTCCGCAAGTGGAGTTTGGACCTTTTATGATCAATTGTCTAATCTATTAAGTTTTAGCTTTATTAACCGAAAATCATATCTTTCTCCCTAATGAAAGTGCTATCATAAAGTATAGTAATCGAAGGGATGTGAAGTTAATGAAGATGATTATAACCGATGCTGCAGATAATTGGTTTAGAACTAACCTAGGCTTGGAAAATGGTGGTGGAGTAAAATTCTACGGAAAGATTTATGGCTCAACAGAAGTTCACCACGGATTTTCACAGGGTTTTACGCGTGAGGATGTTCCGGTTTCACCAATCCTGGAAGTAAAAAAGGGAAACGTTAATTATCATATTGATAACCTTGATGAATGGTTTTTCAAGGGATTAATAATGACTGTTGATTATGATAAAAAGTCTGATGGCCCAGTTTTTCATTTCAAGCATGAAGACGGTGACTCAACGCCTGATGTTGCTGGGTTAGATAAAGATTCTGATGATCATGCGGATAGTAAGGCTGATGCTTCGACTGGTGCTTCTGCACAATGGAAATAAATAATTTAAGGTGAAGAAAAAGCAGAAACGATTACAGAGGTTAATTTAGCCTCTGATTTACGTCTCTGCTTTTTTCTTTTATTGATGGCGAACGTTAAATTTAATCAAGAAAAATGCTGCTAATAAGCTTAGCGCACTAATAATCATTCCGGTAATTAAGTATGGTGGTCGGTAATGAAGGGTTACCTGATGGGTTCCTGGTTTAATCTTCAGTGCTAGGAATGTACTAATAGCTTTTTGACATTTTACCGGATGACCATCAATTTTAGCATGCCAGCCGCGATCATAAGGAATCGTTGTCATCAGTACTCCTTGATCCTTTTTAATATTAACTTTTCCTTTAAGGGTTGTTGCACTAGCATGACTGAGCTTTAATGGCGATCGTTGCAACGTTTTGAGATCGTGATTAAATGCTTGCTGGTTAAGGCGATATAGACTCACATTTTGCATCCATAATTCCGCGTGTTTCAAATGGAAGGTAATTACAACTTTTTGCCCTTTTTGGTGATGGGCAACGTTCATAACGATTGTATCCCGATAAGTTTGATATTGGCTAAAGTGCCGGTTATTTACTGTGATTGACGCATCACCCTTAACATTCGGCCCAACGGTTAAATAGTATGAATCATTACTGTTAGGGGTGAATTCTAATTTGACGGTCGCTCCGGCAGATTTTTGCTCTTTTTGAAAAACGGTTCCGGTAATTTGTTTTGCGCTTTGAACGTTTTGAAAATCGACTTGGTTAAAGTTCTGAATTTCAAATAGTGGTTGTGGAGAGTTAGCTAAGTCTTGGAAAATTTCAGACTGATAAGCCACAGGGTCATAAGTATCATGACTTAAGCTGAGAATTCGTGAATTAGCACCAAACGCAATTGGTAAGGTATCCTTGTTCTTTCGTATTCCAATATTATTAGTTACCGCTACAGGAACCTGAGTATTCCAATCAGGACGATACCCTGATAAGGGGAGAAATGGCGTTGAACGATTTGGATCAATAACCGCCATTGTATAGCGGAAACCTAATAACGAATCCGTTACTTGAGTGCCATTATCGTATGATACGAAACCATCGCCGGCCGGTTGTCCAATTGCTCCCATAAACGTTGGAAGACTAGGAACAATCGTTGAGCCGAAGTGGTCACCACCGTTAAAGCCGCTTTGCATTGGGTCATCTTTAGTTCGCATGAAGGTTTTAGCAATCCGATAAAAGCCATGATCACTATTTTTGATTTTTGTAGTAGCGTTATTAAGTGCCGTGGTATATTGCCCAAATTCGGTTTGACTAACGTATGATATTTGGTTGAGGGCAGTATAGGTGCTGGTTGAAACATCACAAACCGTGATCAGCACTAGTAAAAGGTTGTTTAGGTTGGGGGAAGCCGCGTGAGGGATCGCCAAAAAGATAATACTGATAATCGCGATACCCAGTCCGATCAATTTCTGACTGTTATTAATATAAGAAACAGTTAGGGTTTCAACATATGCAAAAATTGCTAACGTGATTATCAGTAAGGTTGCAAGTTGCCATTTTTCTGGTTGAAAATCTTTTTGCAGACAAGTAGCAGCAAGAAGAATCGTCCAAAAACAAAAGATAAATGAAAATCGTGAAGGGTACCATACAGGAAATTGGCCGATATGCCAAAGAAGATCAAGCGGTTCATAACAGAATGAAAGAATGAAAAAGATCGTAATGAGCAGAGCGAGAATTCGCTGACGCAAGTTGATATGGTGGTTTAAAACGTATAATCCCAAGCCAAACATCATTAGCATTCCCACATAAATATTTGCTTGACCACTAGGCATTTGATTGAAATTAAATGATCCGGGAACAAGCTTAGCAAGCAGTTTTAGCGGATTATATTCGAAGCGGTTTCGAATATGGTTGTTAGTATAAGTTCCCTTGCTTTGAAGAAGGGTATAGATGGTTGGCAATAAGACAATGCAACTGATGCCTGTAGCGATTAATGAAGCAATTATGTAACGACTAAAAGCCCACAACCGCTCCCGCCAATTATTAATTAATGGAAGCTGCCAGATAAAAAGAAGAATTGTAAAGATGCAGATCATCCAAGCCATATAGTAGTTATCGAGCATCATCACGGTAAGCCAGCAAATATAACAAGCAAATTTACGGGTAAAAATAACCTGGTGAAGTCCCCAGACAACTAGCGGTAAAATGATCATTGCATCAAGCCAGAGTAAGTTTAGCTGATTAGCAACGATCCAACCATTGAGAGCATAGGCGGTACTAAATGCAAGAATACGAATTCCGGTTTGCAGTTTAGTCTTTGTTAGCAGCCAAGCAAATGCAAGACCAGAGAGACCATACTTTAATAGGGTTAACACCAAGACGCCACTAGAAAGATGGGCGGCCGGGAAGAAAATGAGAATTAGGTTTAAAGGGCTCCAAAGATAGTAAGCGTTTGTCCCCCACATCTCTCCACCGAGCCCCTTGCTAAATGAATAGATAAACTCACTTGGGTGATGCAGCAAGGTTCGTCGAAAGTACGAGAAAAAATCAATATATTGCTGCCCAAGGTCGACGGTTAGCAAACTGTTTTGCCCAAAAGGCGCCATTGAGCGATAGGCAAAATAGCTCCCCATTATAATTACGGGAAGGAGAAAACTGATTAATAAAATATGCTGTTTTTTAAATTGAGAACGAAATTGCACAAAATGTCCTCCTAAATAAAATATCCTTGTCATTATATACCGAATTAATCCCCAATGAATATGAAGGTTCTGTTAAGTTTCCGTGATTTGCCGATTTACGTATTCATTTTTGTATCAATAAAGTGTATGATTTCATTTTGGTAAGTCAGCTTTAACTGTCAAATGAAGTAAAATTTGCTACAATAGAATTCATCACGGTAAAAGGAGAAGTTTAATACTGTGAAGTTTTTTGATCGAATTACGAACTATTTTAGTTCAAACAAAGGAAAACATAAGAATGCTCAATCTATAATCCCCTCACGGTTGAACTTGTTGCTTTGGATTGTCGGAATTTTGCTATTAATGCTTGCTGGTCGTTTGTTTTACTTGCAAGTCCTTAACGGGTCATCCTATAAGGCAGAGGTTAAACGATCGGATACTACGATTCAAACAAATAATGTTCAACGGGGAATGATTTACGATAGTCGCGGTAAGGTAATAGTTGGTAACCAGACTCACCAAGCAATTACCTATACTAAGAGTTCTGACGTAACGACGGCTCAGCTTTATCAGATTGCCAATCGCTTAGGAAAATACATTACCGTAAGTAACAGTGATACGCGGTTAACAGTCCGGAATGAAGAAGATTACTACTTAGCAAATAAGGATAATCTTAAGCGGATTACTAAAAAGCTAAACCTCTCTAAAGATGCTAGTGATGACGACCAATATAATGCTGCACTAAAGTATTTAAAGAGTCATCCGAATGAATTGCGGTTGTCAGATCACGAAAAGAGCAATGCCCGGATATATGCTGCGATGACCGGGGCATATTCACTATCAACAACTTACATCAAAAAATCCGGAGTTACTAGTAAAGAGCTTGCCGAAGTTGGTGAGCACCTAAACCAAATGCCTGGTGTCAAAATTGGAACGGCTTGGACAAGAAACTATCCACAAGGGAAGGATTTTCAATCACTAACTGGGACTGTTTCAACAACTGGGTTGCCGAGTGACCAGATTAATAGTTTGCTTTCTCAGGGTTATTCCAGAAGTGATAGTGTTGGTCAAAGTTACTTGGAAAAGATGTTCCAGGGAACTTTAGCTGGTTCTAAGTCACAAACACAGGTAACTACTAGTGGAAATAAGGTAACTGATGAGGTAGTTAAGTATCCTGGTAAGAAGGGGGATAACCTTGTCTTAACGATTAATTCTAAGTTCCAAAAGCGTGTTCAGGAAATTTTGAAACAGAATTATTCTTCTGCAGGAATCTCATATTCATCGGGTGTTTATGCGGTAGTTATGAATCCACATACCGGGGCAATTTATGCTATGGCTGGAATCGACCGGAATATTAAGACCGGTAAGCAAACTGTCGATGAAATTGGTGCGATTAACCACCCAATTACAATGGGGTCCGTTGTTAAGGGTGCCACTATCATGGGTGGTTTAATGAGTGGTGTTATTACACCAACCAATAATACCTTAACCGATCAGCCGATTAAGGTTGCAGGAACTTCATCGAAGAGTTCATGGTTTAACAAAACCGGTTCTGCCAACATGGCTTTAAGTGCTCCAATGGCACTGGAAGTTTCATCAAACTCTTACATGATGCAGTTAATCATGAAGGAGGGTGGAATGAATTATAAATCAGGTGCTCAGTTAACATTGAAGCCAAGCATCTTTGCTAAGGAACGTCAGTACTTTAACATGTTTGGTTTGGGGCAAAAGACTGGGATTGATCTTCCCGGAGAAACGGCTGGTTATAATGGGCCATCTACTCAGAAGCATATTGGATCAGCACTTGACTTATCTTATGGTAACTATGATGGTTATACTGTTATTCAGTTGGCTCAATATATGTCAACGATTGCTAACGGTGGAAACCGGATGCGGCCGTATGTAGTTAAAGAGATCCGTGGCAGTAAGTCTAATGGTAAGTTGGGAAGAGTTGAATACACAACCCAACCACAAGTTCAGTTTACAATTCCTGCTTCAAAGGAAGACTTTGATCTAGTACGTCAGGGGCTATATCTGGTTACTCACGGAACAAGTTCTTATGTAACTGCCAAGTCCTTGGGAACTGCTAAACCATCAATCTCAGGGAAAACGGGGACTGCTGAAACTGTTACTAATGGTCATCAGACTTCAACAATTAGTTTTGCTGGTTACTCGCCATCAAAGAACCCGCAAGTTGTTGTTGCTCTTGCAATTCCAGGGGTAACTAATGAAAATGGTGGTGCTAACTTGAACATGGCTAAGCAAATATTCAGTGCTTACTGGAAGATGGTTCAGGATTCTAAGAGTACCAGCAATGACTAGCTACTAGATTATCTGTCAAGTATTTTTCCTTAACAATTATCACAAAAGACTGGTCAAACTAGTTAATTAATGATATAGTTGTACGAGTTAGGGTTAATAACCACGTTAAATAATAAAAAAATAGGAGGTCATGACAATGCGTGTCAACATTATCCTTGAATGCACATCATGCCACGAACGGACTTACTTAACTAGTAAGAACCGTCGTCACAATCCCGACCGTCTTGAATTAAACAAGTACTGCCCTCGGGAACGTAAGGTTACTTTACACCGTGAAACTAAGTAATAAAAAAAGCACCTTTTTAGGTGCCTTTTTTATTACTTAGTGAAAAAACGCTTGCATAAATAGTCATGAGCTGTGATAATTATAGATTGAAAACGTTTAAAAGGAGAGATTGTAGGATAATGACGTATTCAAAGAAGGAGTTGCGTCAAGCGTATATCGCACGACTGCAACAACTTGATCTTAATACGCGTTTACATGAAGAAAAAAGATTAACTTCATTGCTATTTGACCAACCTGAGTGGATGAATGCTAAGGTTATCGCAACAACATTAAGTCAGTCCTTAGAATTGGATACTTCTCCAATCATACTTCATGCTCGTCATGAAAACCGTCAAATTGTTGTCCCGCGAACCTTGCCAGATCGTCAAATGGAGTTTGTGGCGTTAAATGAAGATACCGAATTTGTGGAAACAACTTTTGGTATCTTAGAGCCGAAAGATGGTCGAGTGTACCAACCCGATGAGATTGATCTGATGATTGTCCCTGGGGTTGCATTTACTCTATCTGGTCGTCGGATTGGTTTTGGCGGGGGTTACTATGATCGTTACTTAGACAAATATAATGGTGATACGGTCTCACTATCCTTTACTACCCAGCTGGCAAATGAAAATGAGTGGCAAAGCAACCAATACGATAGACACGTTAATAAAGTGCTTTCTTTACCGGAGACTGATTAATGAGGGATCAAATTTGGCGAAGAGCACCAGTAACCGTTGTCCTCTTGATTATTCAAATAGTTGCGTTTATCATAATGACACTATTAGGTGGTTCAACGAATTTTAGTGTTCTAATAGAGTGTGGTGCACGGGTTACGTCATTGATCCATGAAGGTCAGTGGTGGCGGTTGATAACACCGGTATTTCTCCATATCGGAATTGCCCACCTAATTATTAATAGTATTACCCTTTATTTCTTGGGAATGTATATCGAAGAATTATTTAGTCATTGGCGAATGCTAGTGATTTATTTAGTGAGTGCCTTTACCGGTAACCTGGCAAGTGCCTATTTCTTGCCTAACACAATTTCAGCTGGTGCGAGTACGGCACTTTTCGGCTTGTTTGGTGCATTCTTAATGTTGGGGGAATCATTTCACGATAACGAATTGATTCAGGATTTAAGCCGACAATTTTTGATTTTAGTAGGAATTAATATCGTGATGGATTTCTTCCTTCCTGGAGTGGATCTTGCTGGCCATATTGGTGGTCTTCTCGGTGGATTCCTAATATCGTATGTTGTTGGTGCACCGTTTGTTGGGCATGTTCGTCTTTATAAACGGATGATTGGCAGTCTCGTATTGTTCTTTGGTATTATTGCTATGATAATTGCAATTGGCAGGTGATTTAAGGTGACACGACCGCGAGAATATCGAACCCTATATGATGTTCAACAGTTACTAAAAGAATTTAATGTTTATGTTTATGTTGGTAAACGGTTATATGATATTGAGTTAATTGCGATCGAGCTAGATCACTTATATCAAGCTGGGGTTGTTGATAACGCGACCTACATGAAGGCAAAAATCGTTCTTCGGAAAGAACATCGTGAAGAAGAACTACGTGAAAAAAATGGAACAGCTATTTAAGCTGTTATAAGAAAGGAAATGAAAAAATGGCTAAAAAATTAATTGGTGTTGATCTTGGTGGAACTACTATTAAGTTTGCGATCTTAACTGAAAATGGTGAAATTCAACAAAAGTGGTCTTTGCGGACTAATATTTTAGATGAAGGTTCGCATATTGTTCCTGATATTATTGATTCAATCAACCACCACCTTGACTTGTACAAGATGGATCGTGATCAATTTGTTGGTATCGGAATGGGAACCCCAGGGACAATTGACCGTGATAAGGGAACTGTTGTCGGTGCCTATAACCTTAACTGGAAGACTACTCAAAAGGTTAAGGAACAAATTGAAGAGGGAACCGGCATGAAGTTCTCCCTTGATAACGACGCCAACGTTGCTGCCCTTGGTGAACGCTGGAAGGGTGCTGGTAATGAAGGTGATGATGTTGCCTTTATTACTCTTGGTACTGGTGTTGGTGGTGGATTAATCTCCAACGGTAAGTTAGTTCATGGTATGGTTGGTGCCGGTGGTGAAGTTGGTCATATGATCGTAAAGCCTAATGGTTACCTTTGTACTTGTGGTAATCGTGGTTGCCTTGAACAATACGCTTCCGCTACGGGGATTGTTCACATTGCTCAAGATAAGGCTGAAGAATACGAAGGTGACAGTCGTCTGAAGGCAATGATTGATAATGGTGACGAAATTACTGCTAAGATTGTCTTTGATTTAGCTAAGCAAAACGATTATTTAGCAAACACAGTTGTTGATGAAGTTGCATTTTACTTGGGATTAGCTGCTGCTAACTTAAGTAATGCACTTAACCCTGAATACCTTGTTATTGGTGGTGGGGTTTCAGCTGCTGGTGACTTCCTTTTGAAGCGGGTTAATGAGAACTTCAAGAAGTTTGCTTTCCCAACTGTTCGGACATCAACTCAATTAAAGTTGGCTGAACTTGGTAATGATGCCGGGGTTATCGGTGCTGCTTCTTTGGCTCGGCAATTCATGTAAAAGATGAGGAGCGTTAACGTGATTCTTGGAGTTAGTAATGGTTTGTTAACCTTTAATATTGTTATTATTGTCCTTTTGATTGCTTGGGGTCTTACTTGGCTTTTCCAATACTACCGTCGAAAGAAGTATGCAACGGTCTTGGATCAAGATGCCTTTCATGAGGGGATGCGTAAAGCGCAAGTAATCGACCTTCGGCAGCCCAATGACTTTAAAAAGGGCCATATCTTAGGGGCACGGAATTTGCCATATATTTACCTGAAACAACAATATGGTGAATTGCGTCCTGATCTTCCTGTATATATGTATGATCAAGGAATTGCAATTAGCACCCAAGCTGCTGCATTTCTTGCTAAACATGGTTACCACCAACTATACATCCTTAAGGGTGGCTATAATGGTTGGAAAGGGAAGACCAAGAAGTCTAAGTACTAAGAAGAAACTCAAGATTAATGTTTTCGGAGTTAGGCTCGCTAAGTTCGGAAACTATTAGTTACAGAGAGAGGCCGGAAAAAACGTTTCGTTTTTTCCGGCCTCTTTTTTATAATAGAATTGATTAAGCTTGGTGAGCTGAACGACTCTTTCGAGTGGCAGCTTTCCGGTTTTCATCAAATTTTTCTTCTTGATCTTCAATTGGTTTAACAACGGTCTTGTGGAAGGTGAATACTCCGCTAGCAATTGCGGCGAGAGTACCGAAAGTTCCAATTAAGACACCCTTAGCAAAGTTTTTCATAATATAGCCTCCTCTTGTTACTATGTTACCTCTATTATGCAAGACTTAGCGCCTTTTTACCAGTCAGAAGGATCAAAATTTATATTAAGGAGATAAAAAATGTCTAAAGTTGTGGCAATTGTTGGCCCTACAGCGGTAGGTAAAACTGCCCTATCAATCGAAATAGCAACCGCCCTTAATGGTGAAGTAATATCAGGTGATTCAATGCAAGTGTATAAGCACTTGGATATTGGTACAGCTAAGGTAACGACTGAAGAAATGGCAGGAATTCCTCATCACCTGATTGATATTTGTGATGTTGAACAGCAATATTCAGTTGCTAAGTTTAAACAGGAAGCCAATTCCTGGATTGAAAAGATCAGTAACGATAAACGGTTACCACTAATCGTTGGCGGAACCGGATTTTATTTGCAGTCATTAACGAATAACCTTTCATTAGGTGGTCACCAGGATAATGATCGTTCGGCAATAATCCGCCAACATTGGCAAAAAATTTTAGAAGCAAATGGTGCTCATTACCTCTGGCAACAACTGGAAAAGAAGGACCGCCAGGCAGCAATGGCAATCCCTGAAAATAATTCACGGAGGGTGATTCGCGCACTGGAAGTAATCGAAACCAGTGGTCGGCTATTCTCTCAACAGCATCAGGCACAATCAATGGATGATTTCCTACTGATTGGCCTTACCACAGCTCGGCCAGTATTGTATGACCGTATTAATCACCGGGTTGACCTGATGATGAAATCTGGATTAATTGATGAAGCTAAATGGTTATATGATAAGGGCGGAATTGAATTACCAGCTGGGAAGGGAATTGGCTATCATGAGTTATTTCCTTACTTTGCTGGTAAGTGTTCTCTTGATGATGCTGTTAATAAAATTAAACAAGATTCACGTCATTATGCTAAACGGCAACTGACTTGGTTTAGAAATAAGATGGATGTTCACTGGTTTGATATGGTAAGCGGTCAAAATAATACTAATGAAATTAAACAATTTATTTCTTCATGGTTAAAAAATTAAAGTTTTTGTGCTGATTTGGTTATAATCAGGTTAAAACGTTTTCAGTAAATTGACTTAATGATTTTCAATTGGTATCCTTAAGCAGTACTAAGGAAACAGGGTTGCTTAATGAAAACAAGTTATTTAATTTAGATTGGTCTAGTCTAAATTTTAAATTGAAACTGGCCAGCAAAATTATTATTTACTTTCTTTTATTAAGTGACTTGGTCAAGGTGTCTTCAAGAAAGGAAATGAATTTATGGCTAGACATTTATATACCAAAGATGAAATACGTCAAATGGTTAAAGATGAGGATATTCGCTTCTTACGGGTGATGTTCACTGATTTGTTAGGAACAATTAAGAGTGTTGACTTACCGGTTAGCCAACTTGATAAGTTAATGGATAATAAAATCATGTTTGATGGTTCTTCAATCGATGGTTTTGTGCGGATTGAGGAAAGTGACATGTACCTTTACCCTGATATGTCAACTTGGTTAGTCTTCCCTTGGGGAGCTGATCACGGAAAGGTTGCTCGGGTGATTTGCAGTGTTCACATGACAGATGGTACGCCATTCTCAGGTGATCCACGGAACAACCTCAAACGAGTTGTAAAAGAAATGCAAAAGATGGGCTTCAAGTCATTCAATATTGGCCCTGAACCAGAATTCTTCCTTTTTAAGACGGATGATAACGGTAACCCAACTACTAAGGTTAACGATTCTGAAAATTACTTTGATATGGAACCAGCAGATATTGGTGAAGATTGCCGGCGTGATATTGTCCTGGCATTAGAAAAGATGGGGTTTGATGTTGAAGCAGCGCACCATGAAGTTGCTCCTGGTCAGCATGAAGTTGATTTCAAGTACTCTAATGCACTTGAAGCGGCTGATAATATTCAAACATTCAAGCTGGTTGTTAAGACAATTGCCAAGAAGTACGGCTTACACGCAACGTTTATGCCAAAACCATTGTCTGGAATTAATGGCTCAGGAATGCACCTTAACATGTCACTCTTTACTCAAGATGGCAAGAATGCATTCTATGACGAAAACGATAAGGACCAATTATCAGAAACTGCTTACCATTTCTTAGGCGGTTTGATGAAGCACGCACGGAGTTATACCGCAATTGTCAACCCAATTGTTAACTCTTATAAGCGGTTAGTTCCAGGTTATGAAGCACCGGTTTATGTTGCTTGGTCAACCTCTAATCGTTCACCATTAGTCCGGATTCCAAATGACCGGGGAATGGGAACACGGCTTGAATTGCGGTCAGCTGATCCTGCAGCTAACCCATACTTAGCAATTGCTGCAGTTCTTGAAGCGGGACTTGATGGCCTGCGGAACAACTTGCCACCGGTTCACAATGTTGATGAAAATATCTATGACATGACTGTTAAGGAACGGAAGAGCAAGGGAATTGTTAACTTACCTGATACCTTACACAGTGCATTAAAGGACTTAGCTGATGATGAAGTGATTAAGGGCTCAATGGGTGAACACCTATACCAAAGCTTTGAAGAGGCTAAGACCCGTGAATATGACGCTTACCGTGCTCATGTTTCTGATTGGGAACGGCAACGCTACATGGAACAGTATTAATAGTTTCGCGCCATAATAAAATAGCAAATAATGAGGGACTGAGTGATAGTGCTTGCGGTCCCTCATTATCTGTGCTTGAATGAAATTGACAAATGGCAACATTCCGATACAATTAAACATGTTGCAGTCACGAATTCGTTCGTGAAACAGATATAAAGGAGAATCGCAAACATGGATGACAAGAAGGTCAGAGTTCGCTACGCACCTAGTCCAACAGGTTTCTTACACATTGGTAATGCGCAGTCAGCCCTTTTTAATTATTTATTTGCTCGTCACTTTAACGGCACAATGGTGTTACGGATTGAAGATACTGATACCAAGCGAAACGTTAAAGACGGAGAAGAAAGTCAACGGGAAAACTTGCATTGGTTAGGAATTGATTGGGATGAAGGTCCTAACAAGCCTAATCCAAAGTATGCCCCATACCGTCAAAGTGAACGGAACAAGAAGGGAATTTACCATAAATACATTCAAGAACTTCTTGATAAGGGTTTAGCCTACAAAGACTACTCAACTGAAGAAGAGCTTGCTGAAATGCGTGAACGGCAACGCGCTAACAATGAAGCACCTCATTATGATGGCCGTTGGTATGGCAAGAGTAAAGAAGAACAAAAGGCTGCCGAAGCAAAGGGCTTAAAGCCAACTATTCGTTTCCACTTACCTAAGGACCACGAATACGAATGGAATGATATTGCTCGGGGACACGTTTCATTCAATTCTGATAATCTTGGTGGAGATTTCATCATTGAAAAGAGTGACGGAATGCCTACTTACAATTTCGCGGTTGTTGTTGATGATCACACGATGGACATTACTCACGTATTACGTGGTGCTGATCATATTTCAAACACACCAAAGCAAATTGCAATTTATGAAGCATTAGGCTGGGAACACCCAACTTTCTGCCATATTCCATTGATCTTTAACCCAAAGACACGGAAGAAGTTGAGTAAGCGTGACAAGGATACTTTGCAATTCATTAGCGAATACAAGAAGCACGGTTACCTTCATGAAGCAATCTTTAACTTCATTGCATTCTTGGGTTGGTCACCAGTTGGCGAACGCGAAATCTACTCCAAGGACGAATTGATCAAGGTTTATGATCCTAAGCGGATGTCTAAGGCACCAGCTTACTTTGACCAAAAGAAGCTTGATTGGATGAATGCCCAATACATTAAGAGTATGTCTGTTGAGGAATTGACTGACCGGACTATGGAATTGGTTAAGGAAGGCGAGACTGAAGAAGCTAAGCGCCTTCAATCAATCCCAGAAGAACAGTTAAAGAACTTGATTATGAAGACAATCCATGTTCATCAACGTGATGTTAATAAGTTGCTCGAAGTGATTGAATATGTTTGGTCCTACTACAACGTTCTTGATGAAAACTTCAATTACGATCTAATTAAGGACAATGAAGACTTCAATAATGATGATGTTTTAGCTGTCTTAACTGGATTGAAAGAAAAACTTGAAAACGGTGCGGATGACTACAGTCAAGCAATTAAGGAAGTCGGTAAAGCTACTGGTGTTAAGGGACGTGGTTTGTACTTCCCACTTAATTTAGCATTTACTGGTTCAACTTCTGCTCCACAAATTTATGAGATTATGGATATCTATTCTCGTGATACAGATATTGAATTGCTTGACCGGATGATCAAGGCACTTCAAGCTTAATCTTAAAATATAAATGATAGAAGAAACTATGAGTAGGGTCTAAGAGAGACTATACTATAGCTTCTTCTATTTTATTTTTAAAACTTAACTAAGAAACTTGACCATTACTGAACAAAAGACGTAACCTAGTAAATGACGATAAAATTTAAAAACGAGGTTGTTAAAGATGGTTGAGATGAAGCAATACATGCGGAAATCATTAAATGATGTTCCTAAGCTAAAAATTTTTGAATTTAGTAATTATGCCTCACAATTTGATAATGTGATTAAATTTACAATTGGCGAACCAGATTTTAATACGCCAGAATATATTAAAGATGCAGCAATTAAGAGCATTAAGAATAATCGAACTCACTATGCACCGCAACGAGGGACTGCAGGCCTTCTAAAAGCGGTTGCAAATTTCTTAGCTCAAAACTATGATTTGCATTATAATCCCCAAACCGAGATTTTAATTACTAACGGGGTAACTGAGGGAGTCTATTCAGCAATTACTGCAATCACTAATCCCGGTGATGTAATTTTAGTTCCAACACCAACTTTTTCGATCTATAGTCCTGATGCGGTGATTGCTGGCGGGACCGCTGTTGAGGTTGATACCTCAAAGACGGATTTTAAATTAACTCCCGAATTATTGAAGTCCTATTTGGATAAGTATGGTAACCGAGTTAAAGGGGTTGTTTTCGTTAATCCATCAAACCCAACCGGAATAGCTTATACTCAAGAAGAACTGGATGCTCTTGCTAAATTAATTAAGGGTAAACCAATTTTTGCAATTAGTGATGAGATTTATAGTGAACTAATTTATGATGGCGGGTATGCTTCGATGGCGCGGGCGTTACCTGAGCAGACAATTTTAACAAATGGTCTTTCCAAATCATACGCAATGACTGGTTGGCGGATTGGTTACCTTTGTGCACCAGAAGCAATTACTAATGAAATTTTTAAGGTTCACTCGTTTGTAATGACGGACGTTGCAACCTTTACTCAGGATGCTGCTGAAGCGGCCTTAAAGGGTGGTACGGCGGCAACTAAGAAAATGGACGAAAAATATATTCAACGGCGTGATTATATGAAGAAACGGTTGGCAACAATGGGGGTTGATTGCAGCCGACCGATGGGAGCATTCTATATTTTTGCTAAAATTCCTGACTTCTTAGAGCAAGATGATACTAAGCTTGTTTATGATCTTGTTAAGAATGCGCGGGTTGCGGTTACAGCAGGTTCTTACTTTGGCAAGGGTGGCAATGGCTACTTACGGTTTAGCTATGCAACTAGTATGGACCAAATTAAAGAGGGAATGGATCGCTTAGAGCAATACGTTAATCAGGCACGTCAGTAATATTTAATTCAAAAAACGACTCATAGTATTTGATGTTACTCAAGTACCATGGGCCGTTTTAGGATCTTTTCTATAGTTTAAAAGAATTCAAGAGGCTCTGGAGTAAGCCTCTTGAATAAAGAGTGAATTGCTTCAAAAAAAGTTAATCGCTCAGCTTCTTGGCGTCAGCATCAATCTTTGCAAAACCAGAACCATCTGGCTTCTTGTTGCTACGCTTTTCCATGGCTTTACGTGCCATTTCCTTACGTTCTTGCTTACTAAGTGCCATCTAACTTCGCCTCTTTCCGAAACGCTTCAACAACATAGATAATACACAAATGTGTTATATCTATACAATAATTATAACCTATTTTATTTTAAATTCAACGATCGGTGGGTAAATGTAAAGAAACTCTTCAATAATTTATGAAGTTCTTTAAATCTTACAGCAAGTCGATTAAGATAAAAACTAGTTATTAAAGTGAGGAGCGGTGCATAATGGCAATTTCAGGACACGAACAGTTTGCTCATGACGTAAGCGGAATTATTAATCAGCGAATCGCTGAAAAGGTTTCCTTCCTGCGCCAGGTTGATGAAGCAGTAAAAGATCACCATGATAAAAAAATTTATCAGTTATTGGATAATCAACGTTATGCTAAGGAGATTGAACATCGGGAACAACAACCCAATAACCAAAGCGTAATGAGCTTAGTTGATGATATTACTAATTACTTAAGCAACTTCTTAAGCATTAAATTAATTGATTATTTAGGAAAGAAGTACCCATTCTTTTATTATGAGGAATACGAGACTGGCCATTACCGGATCTATTTTGGTAATTGGTGGGATCGCCGTGAATTTGGTGAATTGGACGTTCTCAATGTTCGCTTCCTGTTTAATGATGATGAATATGATAAGTTGAAGAAGACATTTGAATTGTCCCGTGATAATAAGCGGTACAATAGTGATAAAATTGATAAGATTTCTGCTGAGAACGATCGGCTACAAGACTTAATCGATCATCAGCGTGAACGTGAAGAGCAGCGGACAAAGTTACAAGAACAACTAAAGGATGTTAGCTCACGTTCAGGAATTTGGGAAAGTACTAAGAATAAGGAAAGTCGACAAAGTCTGATTGATGCTCTTCAAAAATTAGAAGATGAAGAGGAAGAATCACGAACAGCTGCTCAAACAATCAAGGATAATGAGCAGGTAGTTTTGTCGCTTTCAAAAGAAAATACGATTTTGAGCTATGAGCAAAAGAGTATTTTAGACACGTTTGGTTCCTTTGAAGACTTTGAGTTAGCCAATCGCAATTTATATGCTAACTACATTAAGAGCTTATCTGATGACCAAGAAAAGCAGGTGACAGATGATGAACAATAAACAAATGTTGAATCAACCATCTGAACAGTTAAATGCCTTGGCCCATTCTTTTGATCACGGTCTAGAAATTGGTCAACATTACGTTAAACTTTTAACTAAACTAGCTCAAACAGATGACGCTCATGATCTCCTCACCGCAACAAATGATTTAGTAAATCTAGATTTAGAGGATGCGTTTGTTAAGTTTCCTCAGCACTATCAGGTTGCTGATTATTATTTGCTGTTAATGGGACGATTGCTAGAAATGCACTCTAATGCGGAATTCAAAATTACTGAAGATCCAACGAGTCACCGTTTTTACGCAACAATTTCTGCATTAGGTGAAAAGGTTCTCTTTCATTTTATTAAGGATGCGGAAGGAAATGCTGCTTTTACGGATGTCAATGATAATGAACCAATTTTTTCTTTAAACCTCAAGCATCAAATGCTGCGGTTTAATAATAAGGCACTTGTAAACTACTTTATTATTAATGGGTTGAAAAAGTATTCTGATCTTGACTTGCGTTCGGCAATTAAACCGTTGTTACTTTTCGCTCAGGCACTTCACGACGATTTGAACTTTGTAATTGATCGGGGGATCCTCGGTACAAGTAACCAACAGCACTATGATTTAGCGCAGCCTGAACTATCATTAACTGTAATCGATCGGTTGTTTGTTGCTACGGCTGAAACTGATTACATGCTATTTAATTTGCCAAAGAATAATGGTGCTGAATTGCGGCTTGAACGTCAGGTTAACCTTGATCTTTCGTTTGATCCTGATGACTATAGTCAACAATGGTTCTTCTCTGTTCAAGATCCTGACGCCCAGGTTTCGTTTTTCGATTTATTGCTTCATTACCAGTTGATTCGTGATTGGTACTTAAGTAATCGTGATGAATTAGCAGTTAAGTCGGATCCGTTAATGTTTGCCGATGATGAGCAAGTTGAACAGGGTGAGACAATAACTGATGAGCCAGTTCTTGAGGATGATGAGCAAAATGATTAATTGGACAACATTACTTCATCAAGTAATCGATTTGGAACTCGATGTGGACGAGGCAAAGGAGCTGACGATCGGTCCAGAAGCACGGAAGCAAACGATCTTTGTTGCGTTGGATGTAGAATTAGCAAAGCTTGCCAATAGCAATGGTTGGTTTAATGTTCTTGACCAGCCGACGGAAGATGCCCCAAAAGCCTTTGAGCACTACTTGAAATCACTTGAATTATTGTTGCTATTCAGTGCTAAGCAGCAGTGGACACATTTGATTGTTATGGACCAAAAACAATGGGATTTAATTAAACGAACTAAACCAACAACAAAACTTGCCGATCTTAATAAGCAGTACTTAGCAATTAAACACTTCCTTAATGATGCTTACTACAATCATCGTCAAGAAAGTTTTCGACATGCTTGGCATCTCCTAATAAAATGGGGAATGGTTGATTTAGGATTTAGTAGCGAAGAAATTACTACTAAGTATAAAGAATTAATTGAGCAACAACGAGCTCATTGGGTAAAAGATTAAACCCGTTAATAGCAAAAAAAGGGACTGGCCAAAACGCCAGTCCCTTATTTGTTGAATCGAAAACGATCATGCTTTTCGACTATTATAACTGTTACGAGAAGCAACATGTTTGCCAGCTGCTTGATCATCATTATCGGCTTTGTTACCAAACATAATTTGACCAACAACTGAACCAATTAAAATTATTATAATAACAAAGAATGGTAACATGATAAATCACCTCAAAAAGCATTCTCTGTTTTTTATTATTAGACTTTTTCATTATTTTGCAATTAATAATTAATAAACTGACCTAATCTTTATTAAATGTTTAAAATATTATCAATTTTAAAAGATTTAATATAAAAGGTCTAATTATGACTGATTTTGTATTTTTTGGGTTATCGAGAGATTATTATTAAATTATTGAAAGATGCATATTTGTGAGAAGATTATTTATTTAACGCTTAATTAATTGAAATGATAGCTAATAGATTGATAAATTAATCATATATTGAAAATATTTTTTACTCTGCACACTACCTGCACACAGAATAAAAAAAGAAGCCTGATATAACAGACTTCTAACGTACTATTTAATGAAACGAGAGGGACTTGAACCCTCAACCCTCGGTTTAGAAGACCGATGCTCTATCCAGTTGAGCTACCGTTTCAGACAGATTATAGTATATAATTTTACATCTATAATTGTCAATGTAGTTTGATTATATATTGCATTTTTTATATAATGATTACTTTGATCGTTTGACTGAAACGCTTTCAAAGCCTATACTTTAAATTAGTAGAAGTACGAAAGCGAGGGGAACTTAAGCTGAAATCGAAGGGATGATGATTTATGGCAGGTAATAAGACGGATCCACGTGTAGTGAAGACACGTAATAGTCTTCGTAAAGCATTAGTCTATCTGATGCGAAGAGAAAAATTAGAAGACATCAGTGTTCAAAAAATTACTGAAACCGCCAACATCACCCGGGGAACTTTCTATCTTCACTATAAAGATAAAAAGGACTTCATCAGATCCGCAATTAATGAGATCCTTGATGAATTCTTTGATCAAGTGATGGTAGAGAGTGAGGACCTTAGTTTTTCTAAAGGGCAAACGGTGCAGGTGTTCTCACTCCAGAAGGCGTTTCAGTACATTGAAAGTGAAGCTGATATTTTTGATGTATTACTGAACAACGAACGAAATGACTTCTTTTATGAACAACTTTATGATCGGTTATCTGAACAGCTATCAAGGTTCTACACTGTAATGGCTGAATCAGATGAGCAACCAAAAGTTCCCTTGAATTTGCAGATTTCCTTCATTGATTCAGCACTTCTTGGCTTAATAAGTCATTGGCTAAAAGATGGTATGATTTATACATCACGGTACATGACCCAAAGCGTGGGGAAGATGCTTGATCAGTTGGATTCTAACAATATCCTCTTGCTTGACTTCTTTAGTCACGAAACTGAGCCGGCATTACAGGATATTCAATGAATCCCAATTTAGGGAGCGTCAGATTGACAAGTAGTCAGCTGACACTCTTTTTTGAACTCTATAAAAGTTATGGTTGACTAATTAGTTGATTTTTGATATTATGCAACTGTTGTATTTGTGACCCAACAACTACAACCGCACGCTGCCAAGTTTAAAGCATTTGCTGCTTGGTTCGGCGAGTCTTAGAAATTAAGGAGGTGCACAAATTTATGTACGCAATTATCGTAACTGGCGGTAAGCAATACAAGGTAGAAGAAGGTTCATCCATCTACGTTGAAAAGCTTGATGCTAAGGAAGGCGACAAGGTTACTTTTGATCAAGTAGTCTTTGTTGGTGGCGACAGCACTAAGATTGGTACTCCATTAGTTGATGGTGCATCAGTTGAAGCTACTGTTGACAAGCAAGGTAAGGAAAAGAAGGTTGTTACCTTCAAGTACAAGCCTAAGAAGCACACCCACACTAAGCAAGGTCACCGTCAACCATACACTAAGGTTACTGTTAACAAGATCAATGCTTAATGCGGAGGTAAATAATGATTCGGGTAACTTTTAAATTAAATTCGGATCACCTAATTACCGCTTTTCAGATGGCAGGGCATGCCGATGCTGGTCCTTATGGTCAGGATATTGTTTGTGCTGCTGCATCTGCTTTATCAATCTCAACTATTAATGGTTTGACACAGGTCGCTAAGACCAAGCCCAATGTTGATAGTGACGATGATAATGGTGGCTTTCTCAATGTTACTGATATTAGCTTAGCTCATGATGCGCAAGTTATTATGCAGACATTCTTCAATGGAATGAATGATATTGCGGAAAGCTATCCTCAAAACATTGAAATCAAAATGTTTGAAAATTAAAAATATTTGCTGGAGGTGAACAATTATGATTATGAATTTGCAATTCTTCTCTCACCACAAAGGGGGCGGTTCCACTGCCAACGGTCGGAACTCAGCTGGTCGTCGTCTTGGTACCAAGGCTGCTGATGGTTCTATTGTTACAGCTGGTTCAATTATTTACCGTCAACGTGGTACTCACATTAACCCTGGTGAAAACGTTGGCCGTGGTGGTGACGATACCCTTTACGCTAAGGTTGCTGGTCGGGTTAAGTTTGAACGTCTTGGCCGTGACAAGCGGAAGGTTTCTGTTTACCCAGTTGCCGAATAATAATATAATGGACTGCACCTTTAATGGTTCGGTCCTTTTTATTTTTTAAATATTACCCCTCAGCATTAATTGTAAAAATTACCTATAATAGAATTAAACCAAAAATGGGGGATTAGCTAATGTCAAGAATCAGTAGGTTACAACAGAAGTTTGAACAATTATACATTGATGCTTTTTTGGTGACTGATCAAAAAAATATTTATTATTTAACAGGATTTAACCTCCTTCAGGGAGATGGATGCTTATTAGTAACGCCGCAGAACGCAATTATTATTACTGATGAGCGCTATCAGTTAGCCTTAGAAGAATTTGAATCTGATGAGGTTGTTGCAACAATTAGTCGAGACTATTATGGTTCTGTTAATAAGATTTGTGAAGGACTCAACTTAACGGTTCTTGGCTATGAAGACACTATTTCATATCATCTTTTTGATGCTTTTGATGAACTAATGACGTCTGATATTGTCCCGTTCCACCATTTGATTGAAAAGATGCGGTTAGTTAAGGATAGCACTGAGATCAACAAGCTTCGTGCTGCAGCTGAATTACAATCAGCAGGGTACGATTATTTCCTTTCGATTGTTCATCCCGGGATAACAGAACGTGAATTAGCAATAAAACTTGATTATTGGATGAAGATGCAGGGCGCTTCAGGACCATCTTTCCCAACAATTGTTGCTAGTGGAGCTAATTCTGCAAAGCCGCACGCAACCGCTTCAAGTAAGCCGATTGCTGATGGGGATGTTGTGACATTAGATTTTGGCTACTATCTTGATGGCTACACTGCAGATATGACTAGAACATTTGCGGTCGGCTCAATTGATCCTGAACTCCGTGATATTTATAAAATTGTGAATGAAGCTCGTCAGTTGGTGATCGATCATGCTAAGGTTGGTATTCGTGGCAATGAACTGGATGCATATGGCCGGGCATTAATCGAAGAAGCTGGCTACGGTGATGAATTTAATCACGGAATGGGGCATGGTATTGGTTTAGCGGTTCATGAGCTGCCTGCAACGTATGCGCCAGGAACAAAAAGGGTCAAACTGAAAAATAATGAAGTGATTACGGTTGAACCAGGGATCTACATTCCTGAAATTGGTGGGGTGCGAATTGAAGATGATATTATTGTGACTCACGGTGGTGCAGAAGTAATTACAACTGCACCAACAGAATTGATCGTTGTTGAGGACTAGCAATGGAAAAACTGAAGCAACTTTATACTCGGATTGCGCAACAGGGGATCCAGGCAATTAGTAATCACCAAGAACAGGTTGATCCTAATTTACAAAATTTAAAAGCTGATTCCCGCCAAGGACTGACACTGCTGGTTAAGCTACCGGCTCACGTTACCAGGAATATTAGTTTTGTACTAAATGACCTTAAAAAACTAGAACCGTTTCAATATTATTACACAGCTAATACCATCCATATTACTGTGATGGATATTCGTCGTGCTGTTCCTGACTTTCATATGTCTAAAGAAAAATTAATTAACTATCGGCAAGTCATCCAGGAAAAGATTGAGAATGTTAATGCAATTAATTGGCATTTGGCTGGGCTGATTTGTAGTCCGGGAGCAATTCTTGTTAAGGGCTTTTATTCTTCAGAATTGCAACAACTTCGTAATGGGTTAAGGGCGAGCCTGCTTAAGAATGGATTGTTATTGGATGAACGTTACGCAACCTTTTCTGGCCATGCAACAGTGGCGAGATTTAAAAAGAAGCTTATTCACCCGCAAGAATTTTTAAATGAAATTAATAATTTTCATAATGTTGAACTCGGTGACTTTCAAGCTAGCGAGGTTGATTTAGTGATTCATGATTGGTACAATCGTCAGCCACACCTGATAGAACGATTCTCGCTCAAAACCACTTGATTGGATTGTTGCTTTTTTCTAATAGATAGTGCAAAATAATACTGAGATACTTCGATGAAGATTATTGTAAAGCTACTAAAAATAATTAGTAGTTAATATACTGAAATACTATAAATGGAGGACTTACAATGGCAGAAGATTCAAAGATCATCTTAAGCAGTGAAGATCAGTCCCTCGGCACGATTGAAGTAGCACCTCGTGTTGTTGAGATTATTGCTGGCGTTGCTGCAAGTGAAATTGACGGTGTTTCAAAAATGTACGGTTCACTTGCCAATAGTTTTGGCGAATTATTAGGACGGTCTGATCAGCGTCGCGGGGTTAAGCTAACTAACCAAAATGAGAATTTAACTATCGATATTGATGTTTATATTGATTATGGTGTTTCAGTTCCTAAGCTTGCTGCAAAGATTCAAGACCGGGTAAAACAACAAGTAACCTTGATGACTGATCTGAATGTCAGTGAGGTCAATATCCACGTTAAGGGAATTGTTCAAAAGAAGGAAGAACAAACAGTGGATCCAGATGATATTTTTGGAGAACACGAAGATGATAAGGCTGGTGAAAAGTAATGATGCCGAATCGACACGCAATTCGTGAAGAAGCCTTTCAAATTTTATTTGCTAAGCAGTCAAATCCAGACGCAACATTAACTGATATTTATGAATCATTGCCAAGTCATGCTGATAAGATTCCTGCATACTTACAAACGTTGGTTGAGGGAGTTAGTGAACATCAAGAAAAACTTGATGAGCAAATTACACAATTACTGGCTAGTGGTTGGGAAATTAATCGTCTTGCCCAAACGGATCTGGTAATTTTGCGGTTAGCTTTGTACGAAATCCAATTCGTAGATGAAGTACCAACTGTTGTTGCAATTAATGAGGCACTGGAATTGGCTAAAACCTACAGTAACGATAAGTCCCGTAAGTTTATCAATGGTGCATTAGGCAAGTTCGAACGCCAATTAGAAAGTAACTAAATATTGGGTTAAGGAGAGGATGCAGTAAAAGTGCAAACTCTCTTTTGCTTTAAACTTCTTTTGGTATTGATATGGTAAAATATTTTTAGTTAAACTGGAAAAGGGGAATGGCAGAATGGCGATACTAATTGACGGCCGTGCAGTGGCAAAAGAAATTAATGAAAATACCGCAGAACGAGTAACCCGCTTAGCCAATGAAGGGATTATTCCCGGCTTGGCAGTAATATTAGTTGGTGAGGATCCGGCTAGTAAAATTTATACCCGAATGAAGGATAAGAAGGCCAAAAAATTAGGAATCCATTCTGTCCTTTCGGTTTATCCAGATGATGTTCGTCAGGAGGAACTCTTGCACGATATTCGTCAATTTAATGAAGATAAGATGATTAATGGGATCCTTATTCAGGAGCCGTTACCTGACCATTTAGATGGGAATGAGCTTCTCAATGCTATTGATCCGCATAAAGACGTTGATGGCTTCCACCCGTATAATGTTGGTCTTTTATACAGTAATGCTAATGAAAACTATCCAGTTAGTTGTACGCCTAAAGGAATCATGAGTCTCTTGAAGCATTATCAGGTTAAGCTGGAGGGAGCGCGTGCGGTTGTTGTCGGGAGGAGTATTCTTGTTGGCAAACCGATGGCAGCATTACTTGAAAATGCTAATGCGACAGTTACGATTGCTAATCGTCATACTAGAAACCTTAGTGAAATAACTAGACAAGCTGATGTTCTTGTTGTTGCGGCAGGAGTTAAGCACCTGATTACTGGTGAAATGGTTAAAAAGGGTGCAACTGTAATTGACGTTGGTATCCATCGTTTGGAAGATAAAACACTAACGGGGGATGTCGATTTTGAAAGTGTTGCTCCTATTGCTAAAATGATTACTCCTGTTCCGGGCGGTGTTGGCCCAATGACGATTGCAACACTAATGGAACAAACCGTTGATCTTACGGAGTGGAGTCATAATGGATAGAAGTCAATACTTAACAGTTAGTGAATTAACAAGTTATTTAAAACAAAAATTTGATCGTGATCCTTATTTAAAAACCGTTTATTTAACTGGTGAGCTTTCAAATTTTCGTCTTCGGCAACGTCACCAATATTTTAGTATTAAAGATGAAAATGCGGTTATTGATGCTGTAATGTTTGAACGCCAATTTCGTCAGGTGAATTTTCGTCCTGAAACTGGGATGAAGATTTTAGTTGTTGGTCATATTGGTCTCTATGAAAAAAGCGGTCGCTACCAGATTTACGTTGACCGAATGGAGCCGGATGGGCTTGGTGCCCTTTATCTCCAATTTGAACAGTTAAAAAAGAAGTTAGGCGCTGAGGGACTCTTTGATCAAATCCCACGACCAATTCCGCAATTTCCTAAAAGAATTGCTGTTGTAACCAGTTTAGATGGTGCGGTAATTCGTGATATTAACACGACGGTTCGTCGACGCTACCCAATTGCGCAGGTCGTTTTATTTCCGACTGTTGTTCAGGGAGACAAGGCTGCCACTGATATTGCTCGTCAAATTAACCGGGCGAACCAGATCGGAAATTTTGACACGATGATTATTGGTCGTGGTGGTGGCTCGTTGGAAGATTTATGGCCTTTTAATGAGGAAATCGTTGCACGGGCAATCGATGACAGCCATATTCCGGTAATTTCGTCAGTTGGTCATGAGACTGATACCACTATTGCTGATTTGGTGGCCGATCAACGGGCAGCTACGCCAACTGCAGCGGCAGAATTGGCAACACCAAACCGCCTTGCAGATGTTTTAATGACTATCCAGGATGATCAAGTCCGTTTAAATAACACGATGAAAAAGTTGATTGATTTTGACCGAAAACAATTACAAAAGCAATTGCAAAGTTATATTTTTCAGCAGCCAAGCAGGCTATATGAAAATTATGCTCAGAAGCTCGATCAATTAACTCAAACTTTAGAAAACAACGTTAGTAATCTTGTTAAAGACCGTTTAAACCGTGTTCAGCAGCTACAAGGAAGGTTACAAATTAACTCTCCCCAACATACAATTGAACGGGCACAAGAAACGGTTACTCAGCTTCAGAACCGGTTGCTAAGCAGTGCTAAAAATAGTCAACAACAACGTCATCAGCAAGTAACGAGCTTGATCCAGCAATTAGATTCTTTAAGTCCATTGAAGATTATGGGACGTGGATATTCGTACGTTACTTACCGTAATTCAGTTGTTAATACGGTTAAAGAATTGAAAAGCGGTCAGCAGGTAAGCCTTCATTTTAATGATGGGAAAGCAACTGCCAAGATTATTGGCACAAAGGAGAACTAAAATGGCAGAGAAAAAAGCAACATTTGAAGAACAGCTAAGCCAACTTCAACAAATTGTTAGTCACTTGGAACAGGGGAATGTCCCGTTGGAAGAGGCACTTACTCAGTATAAAGACGGGATTGAATTAGCGCGGGCACTTCAAAAGAAGCTAACCAGTGCTGAAAAGACATTAGGTAGTCTAATTGATGACGAAGGTAATGAGAAACAGTACGAAAAAGCAACAGATGATCCAAGTAATAATGGCGGTGGCAATCGTGGCTACGGTAGTGATGAGAAACCGCTAGAGGAGTAATCTGATGCTTGAACTGAAAGAATTAAAAGAACAAATTGATCAATTCTTGGATCAGCAGATGCCGTCTGATATTGATCAGCCAACTTTGGCATCATCAATGGAATATTCTGTTAATGCTGGTGGAAAAAGATTGCGTCCAGCATTAACATTGACGACTGTCCAGATATTTGGCGGGCAGCTTAACCAGAATGTAATGAAGGCATCAACTGCTATTGAATTGCTTCATACATATTCATTAATTCATGACGATTTGCCGGCAATGGATAATGATGACCTGCGTCGCGGTAAGCCGACTAACCATAAAAAGTTTGGGGCAGGAATGGCAACGCTCGCAGGTGATGGCTTGCTGACCATGGCATTTCAATGGTTAACAGATAACCAATTGCCAACGGAGACACAAGCAGAATTAACGCTAGCACTTGCTAAGGCAGCCGGTCCTGCGGGAATGGTTGCCGGCCAAGCTCGAGATATTGAGGGAGAACACCAAAACTTAACCCTTGAACAATTGCGCTACCTTCATCGTCAAAAGACAGGGGACCTTTTAAGTTATGCTGTTTTGGCTGGTGGAATCATTACAAAACAGGATTCGACTACCAAAAATCTTCTTGCTGATTTTGGTGCTCAATTTGGTCTCGCTTTCCAAATCTATGATGACTTAATGGACGTTGTTGGTACGGCAAAACAGATGGGAAAAGCTGTTCATAAGGATGCTAGCGAACATAAGAATACCTATCCGGGACTGCTAGGTATTCAAGGAGCAGAGGAACAACTCCATTTAGCATTGAAACAGGCTAAGAAGACTCAAAAAAAACTGGTTGATAAAACCGGTCATGATTTCAGTGCTTATGATCAGTTTTTAGCATATTTTAAATTGTGAGGGTAACGATGGAAAAACAACGTGTTGATATTTTGCTTGTAAAACAGGGACTTTTTGACTCTCGTGAACAGGCAAAGCGAGCTGTGATGGCTGGCGAAATTCTAGGAAAGAATAATGAACGTTTAGATAAACCAGGAGAAAAGATCCCGGTAACCACAACGCTGCATATGAAGGGCCATAAGATGCCATATGTTAGTCGTGGCGGGTTAAAACTGGCCAAAGCACTAAAGGTCTTTGATATTAGTGTTAAAGATAAGACGGTTTTAGATATTGGTTCTTCAACGGGTGGTTTTACCGATGTAATGTTGCAAAGTGGGGCAAAGCTAAGTTATGCGCTTGATGTTGGAACCAATCAACTAGTATGGCAGCTTCGTGAGGATCCACGAGTGGTTGTTATGGAACAAACTAATTTTCGCTATAGCAAGTTAGCCGATTTCGACCATGGACAGCCTGAGTTTGCTTCGATTGATGTCTCATTTATTTCTTTGCGCTTAATCCTACCGCCATTAGCAAAAATCCTTATTCCTGGTGGTGAAGTGGTAGCATTAATTAAGCCACAATTTGAGGCAGGAAAAGAAAAAGTAGGCAAACATGGAATTATTAAGGATCATGCTGTTCATAGGGAGGTTCTTGAAGAGGTCCTTTCCTTTGCGCGGGAAGATGGCTTTGATATTCTTAATTTGGATTTTTCACCAATTAAGGGTGGCCAAGGAAATATTGAATTTCTTGTTCATTTAAAATTAACAGGACAGCCTGGCAAAGTTGCGGAACAGGTTAATATTGATCAAGTATTGGCTCATGCTGATGAAGAACTTAACCATAAGGAGTGAAAAATGATGAGGAAGGTTGAGCGCCAACAGTTAATTCGGGAAATTATTACTAAAAGTCAAATTGAACGGCAAGATGATTTAGTTGCTGCATTGAAGGATCGTGGTGTTCGCGCAACTCAGGCGACAATTTCACGAGATATTAAAGAATTACAACTGGTTAAGGTTCCCTCTAATGATGGTGGGTACCGCTACGCCCTGCCTGCACAAGGGAATATTGATAACCAAACCAGATTAAGTACCGAATTATCTAACAACATGCTTTCTTTAGAACGTCAAACAGAATTCTTGTCAATTGTCATGCGTCCGGGAAATGGGCCAGTGATGGCAAGCTTAATCCGACAATTAGAAATTGATGACGTCTTTTCAGTAATTGGTGATGATGCTGGAGTCTTGGTTGTTTGTCGATCAGCAGATGCGGCAGTTAATGTTGAAGAGATGTTTCAAAATTTGATGAATCAAGGTGACTAAATGTTACAGGAATTAACAATTGATAATCTGGCAATCATCAAGCATCTTTCGTT
Organism: uncultured Lactobacillus sp.; assembly: GCA_946487795.1. Taxonomy (GTDB): domain Bacteria; phylum Bacillota; class Bacilli; order Lactobacillales; family Lactobacillaceae; genus Limosilactobacillus; species Limosilactobacillus kinnaridis. The sequence goes on from CAMLUN010000006.1 coordinate 38,409, forward strand.
AGATTTCTCTGATCAAATGACAGTTCTAACGGGGGAAACTGGTGCCGGAAAGTCCATCATTATTGATGCCGTGGGATTGCTAGCGGGTGGCCGTGGCTCTCAAGAATACATTCGTCGTGGCGCTGATAAGCTATCTCTTCAAGGACAGTTTGCTCTTCCGCAAGACCCAGAATTTAATCATCTATTGGATTCATTAGGGATTGATCATGAAGACGGGATCCTGATTATTTCACGGGAAATTTATCGTCGTGGTCGAAATGTTATCCGGGTTAATGGTCAATTAATTAATACTGCAACATTACGTCAAATTGGTTCGCGATTGGTAGATATTCAGGGGCAAAATGAGCACCAATTATTATTACAACCGGAGATGCATCTGGGAATGTTGGACCAATTTGCTCATAACGAGGTTCATAAATTATTGACTCGTTACCAAGATGAATATCAGAATTATGTAAAATTAAAGGCAGCGGTTAGCAAAAAACAAAATAATGAACAACAATGGGCCCAACGCTTAGATATGCTTCGCTACCAAGTTAATGAGATTGCGGAGGCTAATTTAAAAGTTGATGAAGAAGAGCAGTTAACGAGTGAGCGGGACCGCTTAGAACATTTTCAGCAGATTAACAATGCGCTTCAACAGGCAGTGACGGTATTCAACGGTGGCGATCAGGGAGCGGTTCTTGACCAAATTGCGACTGTTATGAATTCAATTAATGAAATTGCAGAATTTGATGGCGCATATGATTCGCTAAGTAAATCGTTAAATGATGCCTACTACGCACTTCAAGATGTTGCCACAGAAGCTAGTCAGCAGCTAGACCTGCTGGAGTTTGATGATAACCGGCTTAGTGAGATTGACCAACGATTAACTATGATTTGCGACTTGGAGCATAAGTATGGCGATAGTGTTAAGGATGTTCTTAAATACTATGATCAAATTAAGCAAGAACTGGATTCGATGGAAGAAGCTGCAGATTCAAACAGTGATTTAGAAGAGCGTCTGTCAACTGCTGAAGAAAAGTTAGTTAAGACTGGACAGCAGTTAAGTCAGATTCGTCAACAGGCAGCGCACCGGTTAACCAAATTAGTTCATCAGCAGTTAAAAGAACTTTATATGGATAAAGCAGTTTTTGAAGTTCACTTTGCAAAGCAGTCACGAGTTCACTTT
>CAMLUN010000007.1 GCA_946487795.1 uncultured Lactobacillus sp.
TGTTCTGCAGAAGCATGCATTTTAGCTAATTCAGTTGGTGATAATTGATATTCAATTACTTGACCGATTCCCTGACGATTAATGATTGCAGGTGAACCAAGGTAAAGATCATTAATTCCATATTGGCCGGTAAGAGGAGCTGAGACGGGAATTACAGTATTTTGGTTTTCAATAATTGCACAGACAATTGATGATAAGCACTTAGCAACACCGTAGAAGGTTGCTCCCTTATGCTGGATAATTTTTGCACCAGCTCGACGAACCTGTTCCTCAATTTCATTCTTTTCTTCCGGCGTGAATTGAATAATTTTATCTAATGGTTGTCCATTAATCATTGCCTCATCGAAAGTGACGAATGAAGAATCGCCATGTTCACCAAGGACTTGTGCGTCGACTGCATTAACTGAAATGTTTAATCGTTGGCTAAGAATTAATCGTAACCGCATTGTGTCGAGTGAAGTTCCCGTACCAATTACCCGATCCTTTGGGAAACCAGAGATTTGCTGAGCTAGGGTGGTTAGGAGATCAACTGGATTGCTAGAGATTACAAAAACCCCATTAAAGCCACTGGCAACAATTGGCTTAATGATTTTCTTGAGAATCTCAACATTCTTGTGAATAAGATCTAGACGACTTTCGCCAGGCTTTCGCGGTACACCAGCGGTAATAACCACGACATCAGCGTCATGAGCATCTTCATAATTACCAGCAAAGACGTCTGTGGGTCCGGTTAACGGGGTAATATCGGCAAGGTCAAGAGCATCCCCGACTGCCTTATCATGTTGACGAGTTACAATAACTAATTCGTCGACTTCACGATTTGATTGGAGAAGAGAAAATGCAAAGGTAGAACCAACTGCCCCATCTCCAACTAAGACTACTTTATGACGATAGTGATTAATCATTATAATTCCTTCTTCTTTAATTCACGTTCTGCTGCCCAGTGGTTAATTGGCCCAAATTTATGACCAACCTCAAGCGGGTGGGAAATAGCAGCAAAAACGGCATCTTTAGCACGAATAACAGCATTTTTCACGCCCGTTCCCTTAGCTAATTCAGCTGCAATGATAGCCGAAAAAGTATCCCCAGTTCCGTTAACGTGGGTTGTATCGAAGAATGGCTTAGTTAGTTCAAACCGTGAGCCATCTTCTAATAGGACGACATCGACTACTTCCTTTTGAGTAGGATCGTTGTGTTCACCCTTGATGACAACGTTTTTGGCTCCCATCTCATGGAGCTTGACTGCCGCATCAAACATTTCTTGGGTATTTTTCAGCCGCATCCCGGTTAATTTTTGTGCCTCGTAGAAGTTAGGTGTAATCACAGTGGCTAAGGGAACAATTCGTTCACGGAATAATTCGTACGCTGATTGTTCAAGAAGCATTGCTCCGTGTTTGGTAATAATTACAGGATCGACCACTAGTGGGCCAAAATCAACCTTAGCATATTGATCAGCGACGACGTTAATTACATCATCATTAGCAAGCATTCCCGTTTTTGCAGCAGAAATCTTGAAATCAGTTGATAATGTTTTAAATTGCTGTTCAATATAATCTTTTGGCATTATTTGTGCCGCGTCAATTCCGTAAGAATTACCAGAAACGGCAGCGGTAAGGAGTCCATGACCATAAACACCGTCTATGAAAAATGCGTGAAGATCAGCTGGCATTCCTGCACTACCGTCTGAGTCATGACCGGCAATTGTTACTGCTTGTACTTGTTGATTAATCATGTCTATCAGCAACCTTTCTTTAACGTGTTGGGAAAATTGTAACATAAAAGGATTAATAATGATTCAATAAAAATCCTGTTAAAAACTAAATATTAAAGGAAAAGAAAGATGATAATAAAGCAAATCGAAAAATCTTGTTTACAAATAAATGGAATATGATAAACTAGACGAGAAACCGATGATTGAGGAGTAGTAATAAGGTACGGTTGCTTAGCGATCCTGTGATGGTGAAAGTCAGGAAGCCAGTCCTTATGAAGGCGTGTCTCATAGGTAAAACTTAATAAATGAGTGGAATTCTAATTCAATTAGAGTGGTACCGCGGGTAAATCTCGTCTCTAGTAAATTTTGTTGTTTACTAGGGACTTTTTGTATAGGAGGAATTAATTTATGGATGAAAAGTTACAAGTAGCAAATGCCTTAGCTGTTGCATTGCCAGATTTAGAGCTTAACGAGATCGAAGAAAAGATTGAACGACCAAAGGATTCAAATAATGGTGATTATGCCTTTCCGACATTCTTCTTAGCTAAGAGCTTACATAAGGCTCCACAAATGATTGCTAGTGAATTGGTTGAAAAGATTGACCAAGCTGGTTTTGATAAGGTTGTTGTAGCTGGTCCATACATTAACTTTTTCCTTGATAAAGCCAAAGTTGGTGCCGGTGTGTTAGAGAACATTTTAAATGATCCAGAGCACTATGGTGAGAGCGATCTTGGTCACAAATCTAATGTAACAATTGATTATTCATCACCTAATATTGCTAAGCCAATGGGGATGGGTCACCTTCGTTCAACTATGATTGGTGAAGCAATTGCGCGGATCCTTGCAAAAGTTAACTACAACTTAATTCGGATTGACTACCTTGGTGATTGGGGAACTCAATTTGGTAAGATGATGGCTGCCTACGAAATGTGGGGCGATAGTCAAGAAGTTCAAGACGGCTTAAAGAACGATCCAATTAATACGCTACTTCACCTTTACGTTCGGATTAACACTGAAGCAGATGAACATCCAGAATATACTGATGCAGGTCGGGAATGGTTTGCTAAGCTCGAACACGGTGATGAAGAAGCATGGCGTCTCTGGCACTGGTTCCGGGAAATCTCTTTGGAACGGTTCCAACGGGTTTACGACATGTTGGATGTCAAGTTTGATTCATTTAATGGTGAAGCATTCTCAGCACAAAAGATGGAAGAACCAATTCAACTTCTTCGTGATAAGGGATTGTTAAAGAAGAGTCGTGGTGCTGAGATTGTTGATCTTGAACAATTCAACTTACCACCATTGCTGATTATTAAGAGTAACGGAACTACTACCTACATTACCCGTGATTTAGCTACTGCATTATTCCGGAAGCGGATGTATGGTCACGCAAAGTCACTTTATGTTGTTGGTGCTGAACAAGAAGTTTACTTCAAGCAATTGCGGATGGCATTAAAGGAACTTGGTTTTAACTGGTGGGATCAAATTGAACATATTTCCTTTGGCTTAATGAACTTAAATGGTCAAAAGATGTCAACACGGAAGGGAAATGTTGTTTCTCTTGAAGATGTTCTTAACGATTCCGTTGATCTTGCCCGGAAGCAAATTGCAGAAAAGAACCCTGATCTAAAGAATGCTGACGAGGTTGCTAAGCAAGTTGGTATTGGGGCCGTAATTTTCCATGACTTGAAGAATTACCGGCGGAATGCAGTTAACTTTAAGCTTGAAGACGTTGTTAAGTTTGAAGGTGAAACTGGTCCTTACGTTCAATATGCACGAGCACGGGCTGAGAGTATTCTGCGGAAGGGCGGCATTCGTGACTTTAGCGATGTTGACTTAACTCAAGTTGGCGATGGTGCTTGGGAATTGATTAGCTTCTTAAGCCAATACGGTGAAGCAGTAAAGCGGGCTGCACTGAACTACGACCCATCAGTAGTTGCAAAGTATGCATTGGAACTTGCTAAGAAGTTTAACCAATACTATGCACATAACCGGATTTTAAATGATGATCCGCAACAACCAGCTCGGTTAGCATTAACTCAAGCTGTTAGTCATGTTTTGAAGTCTGCATTGGCTCTTCTTGATGTTAAGGCTCCAGACGAAATGTAAGAGAGAAGCTTTTTGTAAAAGGAAATCGAGAATTTCTCGGCTTCCTTTTATTATTTTAAATTTTAGTTATGCTGGCCGAAAATCGGCTACGGAAAAATTCTCCTATGGTAAAATGATTGAGACTTAATGTTACTAAATATGGGGATTAATAAATGAGAAGAGAACCAGAAGAAAAGCCGCCTTTTCAGGAACGGTTGCTTGCCTGGCTAAAGCAGCTTTGGCAACGGGTAAAAGAGGTTGTTAATGAACTTTGGCAGCAGTTTATTCGTTGGTTAAAGCAATTTTGGCACCGGTATCAACTGACACGGTGGCTAATTGTAATTTTTTTAGGATTGTTTTTGGTAACTAGTACCTACCTGACATTTGTTGCGAAGACAGCGGATGTTAAAAACTTAGAGCATCGTTTACAGCGACCGACAATGATCTATGACCATGATAATCAATCTGCCGGCAGTTTATATTCACAAAAAGGGACATACGTATCACTCAATAAGATTTCAGCTAATGTTCCAGCAGCGGTGATCTCAACAGAAGACCGGAACTTCTATCATGAACACGGCTTTTCGGTTAAGGGACTTGGCCGGGCTGGCTTTTTGTTGATCAAGAATAAGCTGTTACATCGTGATTATATTTCTGGTGGGGGAAGTACCTTGACTCAACAGTTAGTTAAGAATGCTTTCTTAACCCAACAGCAAACATTCTCGCGGAAGGCACGAGAAATTTTTATCGCGGTTGAAGTTGAAAATCAATATAGTAAAAAGCAAATTCTGACGATGTATCTTAATAATGCCTATTTTGGTAATGGTGTTTGGGGGGTTCAGGATGCTGCAAAGAGATACTTTGATTGTGATGCAGCTGATCTGACTGTTCCTCAGGCTGCGACATTGGCAGGAATGTTAACATCGCCTGGAATTTATGATCCAGTTACTCATCCAAATGCAACCAAGCAACGCCGTAACTTAGTCCTCCAGCTAATGGTTGAAAATCATCAATTAAGTCAAACGGCGGCTGATCAGTATAAAAAGGTGCCGTTAGAAGTTACTAACGGGTATGTTGCACCGGATACTTATCGTTATCCATACTATTTCGATGCCGTAATTTCTGAGGCAATTAATAAATATCATCTTTCGGAAAAGGAAATTATGAATAATGGTTATAAGATTTATACGACCTTGGATCAGGATCAGCAACGCTCAATGCAACAAACTTACGAAGATGACGATAACTTCCCTAGTAATTCTGTTGATGGGACTAAGGTACAGTCGGCTTCAGTTGCGATGAATCCGAAGACGGGTGGTGTTACCGCAATTGTTGGTGGTCGAGGGAAGCATGTTTTCCGGGGCTTCAATCGGGGAACGCAAATGCGTCGGCAACCAGGTTCAACGATTAAACCACTGGTTGTTTATGCTCCAGCCTTAGAACATGGTTATTTCTATGACTCTACGTTACAGGATAAGAAACAATCGTATGGGACCAATGACTATACACCAAAAAACTATGATGATACTTATGCTGGAAGTGTTCCGATGTATAAGGCAGTCTACGAAAGCCTGAATGCGCCAGCAGTATGGTTATTAAATAAGATTGGGGTTAATACTGGGTATAGGATGGCACAGAAATTTGGCTTACCAGTGGAAAAGGGGGATAAGAATCTTGCCCTGGCTTTAGGAGGAATGACTAAGGGAGTTTCTCCTGAACAAATTGCTCGTGCTTATGCCACCTTTGCTAATGAGGGAAAGATGCCTGATACCCACTACATTACAAAGATCAAGGATGCTTCTGGAAAGACGATTGTTACTGCTAAGACGGCTAAACCTAAGCGGGTTGTCACTGCCAATACTGCTAAAAACATGACGAGTATGCTAATTGGTGTCTTTGAACATGGAACTGGTCAATCTGCGCGGCCTGCTGGTTACACGTTGGCCGGGAAGACAGGGACAACGGAATCAGCGGTTAAAAGTGATAGTGCTGATGATCGTGATAAGTGGATTGTTGGTTATACTCCTGATGTTGTGGTTGCTACCTGGGAAGGCTACGATGATACTAATTCATCCCATGCCCTTCAGGATATTTCAATGAAGAATGTTAATAGCCTTTATAAAGCTGAAATGAGCGGGATCTTGAAGAATACGCCAAATACTAAATTTAACGTTCAAGATGCCCAAACACGAGTAACCGCAAATAGCGGGAAGAGTAGTAAGGGCTGGGGATCGCTGCTGAAAAATGGTGGCGACCTGATGAACCGGTTTAATCAATCAGTAAATGACTTTGGCAATCGTGCTGGTCAGCTATGGAATAATGTCCGTTCTTTATTCTGAAAGAATGATGATTAACTGATAGTATGATACAATCGAATTGTTGAATAAATGAAAAGAGGTTACAAAAATGGTTAATATTTATGACACCGCTAATGAACTTAGTAATCAATTAAAAGAAACCCAAGAATATCAAGGCTTAAAGAAGGCTTTTGATAGCTTAAAGGCCCAAAAGGATACTTTCGAAACTTTTAAGAAGTTCCAACAAATGCAAGCAAATGCTCAACAAAAGCAAATGACTGGTCAAAAGCTTACTCAAGACGAAATTAATGCAATCCAAACCATTGCTAAGGAAATGAGTTCTAAGCCTGAAGTACAAACCTTAATGAACCAAGAACGAGCTGTTGACAACATGCTTCAACAACTTAACCGGACAATCACTAGTCCTATTCAAGATATTTACAAGGATGTTATGCCACAAGGTCCACAACCAACTGACAAGTAACTGTTAATTTAGTTATAAAGATGATAACGGGAAGAAGAATGATGACGGTCGTGTCTGAGTGCTCTTCCCGTTTTTCCATTCAAAGGGTGAAAAAATGAAGTTTATTCATACTGCAGATTTACATTTAGATAGTCCGTTTCGGGGACTGGATGAAATGCCAGCACAAATTTGGCAACGGGTCCATCAGTCAACGTTTACGGCATTTGAAAGGATTGTTGATGCTGCAATTAATCAGCAAGTTGATTTTATTTTAATTGTTGGTGATATTTATGATCGTGATCACCATAGTGCTGAAGCAGAAGATTTCTTTGTCCGCCAGTGTCAACGGTTAGCAAAACAGCAGATTCCTGTTTATCTGAGTTATGGCAATCATGACTATCAGCCAGTAACGGAACAAATAGATTCCTTGCCGAACAATGTTCATGTATTTGGTAACCAGGTTGAAACCAAAACATTAACACTTGCTGATGACCAGACGGTAGCAATCACGGGATTTAGTTACGGGAAACGTTGGTTGGTTGAAGATCAGGTCAGTAAATTTCCTGAAAAGGAAACCGCTGATTGGCAAATTGGGATGCTTCATGGTGCTATCTCACAGAATAATCCAGATCAGGATCACTATGCTCCCTTCACACTACCTAAACTGCTACAGAAAAGGTATGATTATTGGGCGTTAGGACATATTCACAAGCACCAGGTCCTGAATGAGGAACCACTGGTTGTTTATCCGGGTAATCCGCAGGGACGCCATAAAAATGAGGATGATCAGCATGGCTATTATCTTGTTCAAAGTAATTCTGATAAGTTAACGGCAGAGTTTAAGCCAGTGGCACCAATTGAATGGTGTGAAATTGACGCTCATTTAACCCACGATCAAACGGTTGATTCATTAATTGAAATGCTTCTTCATAAGGGAGAGGCAGAAGATGGTTTTAAGATGATTGCTTTTAATGTTCATTTGACTGATCAGGTGAATGCTTTAACTAAAAAATTGCTAGCTAATGGGACAATTTTGGAACGACTTCAGGAAAATTTGAGTGAAAAGGGCGATTATCAGTGGTGGCCATACCAGCTTAATCTTTTAAAAGGGACCGCCTTACCGAAAATGACCGATTTAGATCAAGAATATTGGGACCAGTCTGCTCAAGATGTCTTTAATCAAGATGCTGTTATTGATCTGACTGATAAGTTGGCTAAGTATGGCTTTATTGCAGATCAGCTTGCAGATCCTTCACTGGTTGAACAATTACGTTATGAAGCAAGCCAAAAATTAGGTGAGGGGGATCACGATGAAAATTAAACAGGTCCACATTGACGGCTTTGGAAAATGGCATGATCAGGATTTTAGTTTTACCAACAATCCGGTCCTGATCTACGGAGCCAATGAAGCTGGAAAAACCACTTTAGCTGCGTTTATCCTGAGTATCCTATTTGGATTTGCGGATGGTCGAGGAAAAAATAAATACCAGCAATATATTCCTAAAGATGGTTCGAGTTATGGCGGCTCTTTAACAGTAATTGCTGATCAGCACCAGTATGTTATTAAACGCGTAAAGGGGAAAAATGGTGGAAAAGTCACAGTTACCAATGAAAAAGGAAAAAAGGAAAAGCAGGATTTCCTTGCTAAATTGCTTGGTCCCTTAGATCGTGAACTTTATCAAGCTATTTATAGTTTTAATCAAAATAATATTTTAAATGATGAATTGGATCGGGAACAATTAGAACAGCATTTACAGCGATTAGGAGCGGTTGGAAGTCAGGAGTGGCTCCAACAAATTGCTCGCTTAGAAAAAGCAGCAGATTCCCTATATAAACCTCGTGGACGGAAGTTAAGTTTAAATCGTCATTTGAAGGAATATGATGAACTTCGTGAACGGGTTAACCAAGCCCAATCGCAGAGTAGTGATTACCACCGTTTAGTTGAGGAACAAGTTGAAAAGCAATCTGAGTTAGAACAACTAAAGCGGGAACAGCCACAACTCAAACATCAGGTTGAAAAGGAAGAACGGCTGCAACGATTATGGCCAATTTACGACCAGTGGCAAAACCACCAGAAGGAATCCCTTACAGAGCGGTTAACGGATGATGAGATTATTAAGGTTCAAGAACTGCAAAGTAGGGAACGGGAACTTAATACTCAATTAAGGTCGTTTAACCAACAGCAGCTTGAACAACAAGCAGTCGTCAAAAAGCTGAGTGATCCTGAAGTAAATGATTATCGGTCACGCAAAGCACATTATCAGCAATTAAAAGATCAGTTGTTGGCCTTACAAATTCAGAAAAATGGTCAAACAGTTAATCAGCAGGAACAATGGTATACCGAACTTAAGCAGCTAGCGGAGCGTTACGGAAGTGTTAATCTACCAGAGCCGCTTTCTGAACGAGCAGTGAGCGAACTGGAGGGACTACTTAGGGCTAACTCTCAAACTAACAATAGCCAAAACTTATTTATTCCTGGAATTGGGATTGTCCTTTTTATATTGGGATTGATTCTTCGTCAGCCTCTGGTTTGGATTTGCGGAATTATTGCTCTTGGTGGTGCAGGGGTATTATGGTTTAAACAGCAACAACGCGAAAAACAGTTAACGGAAGAACGAAACTCCACACTTCAATCATTTGGAAAGAACCATAATTTAACGGCTTTTCCAACAAGTAAATGGTTAATGATGCAGGGGGATCTTCATCGTTATCATGATTTAAGAGCTCAACTAGAGCAAGCAGATAAGCGCAAAACTAATTTTGATCACCAGCTAGAGTTAATTAAGCAACAATTACCGGTTAGCTTAACAGCCGATTCTCTTAATGAATTAATTAACAGTTATCAGCGATGGCTTGTTGAGATGCAAGATCAATTACAACGATTGAATAATGTAGAGCAGGAGTTAACCCGAATTCAAAGACGGAATGATCAATTAACGCAACAGTTGATCGAGTGTCGTCAAGCTAAGGAGACCGAATATAAGTCGCTTGGAATTAAAAATGATAATGAGTTCAAACAACTTCAGGCCCAAAAAGTAGCTGACCAAACTAGGAAGGTCACGGCTTCAGCTTATGGTCAGCAACTAACGACTAGTGATCGTCAACAGTTAGCCCACTACGATAGCAAGCATTTACTTGATACTAAGGTTTCTCTTGTCCATCAGAACTTAGCAGCTAATGAACAAAAACAAACGGAGCTTGAAACGGCATTAGCCCAAATCAATGTTCAAATTAATGCCTTGGTACAAGAGGGCTCATTTAGTGAATTAAACCAGAAATTAACAAATCTGCAGACGGTAATTTGGAATGAAACTAAACAATGGCTAAGTAGTCAGCTTGCTATTCGGTGGATTAATGGGGCGTTAAAATTAGCTTCTCAAGATCGTTACCCCAAGATCCTTCAGCAAGCAGAAAAGTTTTTTGCAATTTTAACCGCTGATCGTTACCAGAAAATTGTCGTTGATGATAACGGAATTAGTGTATTAAATCGTGAACAGCAAATCTTCCAGGTCGCTGAATTATCGCTTGGGACAGCAGAACAATTATTTATTTCTCTCCGTTTGGGATTCATCACGGTAATTAGTGATCAGATTAAGTTACCGGTTATGGTGGATGATGGTTTTGTTAATTTTGATAATGTTCGTCGGGGACGGATGTTAAAATTGCTAAACCAGATGGCTGAGGAAAACCAGGTGATTTACTTTACTGCTAACGATCAAATCAAAAAGCTGGGGTCACCAGTTGTCGATCTTGATCAGCTAAATAAGAATAAAGTTTGAAAATCGTTTAAACATTCTGGATCAAGGCATGGTATCACTTTTTGAGTGTGGTATATTAGATTGGTAAGTTTTTGTGAGAATTAAATTTAATTGAGGAAGTGTTTTTGTGAAATCTAAGAAGTTAATTGCTATGATTGCCTGTGCAACTCTGGTCCTTCCATTAGCAGCTTGTGGAAGTAAGGCCGTTGCAACTACTAGTGGAGGAAAGATTACTCAAGAAGAGTACTATAACGAAATGAAAACCACCACTAACGGGAAGCAAGTTCTTCAACAAATGATCTTGGATAAGGTCTTAGAGAAGGAATACGGGAAGCAGGTTTCTGATAAGCAAGTTAATGCCCAATACAACACGTACAAGAATCAATATGGTTCACAATTTAGTGCAGTGTTACAACAGCAAGGGTTGACCGAGAAAAAGTTGAAACAACAGATTCGTTCTAATCTCTGCTTGGAAGCTGCTGTACGGAGTTATACTCATATTACTAATACTCAAATTAATAAGCAGTGGAAGAAGTACGAGCCAAAGGTCCAAACTGCTGAAATCCTTGTTGGGAGTAAGGACGATGCTCAAAGTATCATTGATCAGCTGAATAACTCAGATCACCCTTACAAGACTTTCAAGAAGTTAGTTAAGTCTAAGTCAACTGATGCCTCAACCAAGAATGCTGGTGGTAAGGTAGCTGCATTTGACAATACTTCAACCTCCGTTGACTCAGCATACAAAAAGGCTGCATTTAAGTTGAAGACTGGTGAATATACTACTGAGCCAGTTAAGACGGATGACGGCTATGTTGTGATCTACATGATTGAACACCCGGCAAAGGGGAAGAAGAGTCAACACATTAATGACTTGAAGACACAAATCGTTCAAGAAAAGATGAATGATTCTAAGTTCTTGCATAAGGTTGTTTCGAACGTCCTTAAGAAGGGGAACGTTTCAATTAAGGATAACGATCTAAAGAACATTATGGATGATTACTTGAATAGTAATGCAAGCACCACTAAATCAAACAGTGGATCATCCCTAACTAATAACTAAAATTATCTTAGCTAAAATAAAGGGAAGCTCTTGGTATCCGGTTAATCCGAATACGATGAGCTTCCTTTGCTATTCTTTTAGTTTGTCAATAATTTGCTGAATCTTTTCAAGATGAGGTTGACTCTTAAATTGCCACTGTTCACGAAGACGGTTAACACCGTCAGCGTACTTCTCAAGTCCTTTGGCAGCATTTTGTAATTCCTGGGTGCTGGTGGATAGTTGCTTAAGTGAGCGGAGGAGAAACTTAATGTCAGTTAAGTCTTCTTGGAAATGATTAGTTATTGGTGTTATCAAATTGTCGCTTAATTGATTCTTGAATTTCTTTGTATTTAGCGTCATTGTATTCACCTGAATTATCCTTAAAAATCATCTTAAAGTCGTCATGATCGGAGTAACGAGGAACTAAGTGAATGTGTGAATGGAAAACGGATTGGTAGGCAACTTTACCGTTATTATTCAAGACATTTAGACCCTTAATTTTAGGGTTTGATGCTTTAACTGCTCGTGCAATTTTTGGCAGGCGTGAAAAGACAGCAGCGGCTAATTTCTCGTCATATGCGAAGAGATCTGGAACGTGCTTCTTGGGAATGACCAAGGTATGCCCAGGTGTTCCTTGAGAAATATCAAGAAACGCTTTTACTACATCATCTTCGTATACCGTATAACTAGGGATTTCACCCTTTACTATTTTACAGAAAATACAGTCATCCATTAGTGATCGCTCCTTTGAAAAAATTTATTGTTACCATAAGTATACCAAAAGTGGTCTGAAAAAGAGCTGTCAATAAGTGACCTATGATATAATCAACGCTAGATAAGTCAATAAAAAGAGGGAAAATAATGGCACTTGAAATAAAAAATTTGATTGGGGGATATTCCCGAATCCCAGTATTAAAGGGGATTAGTTTTCAGGTTAAACCTGGTGAACTTGTTGGCCTAATTGGTCTAAATGGTGCTGGTAAGTCAACAACAATTAATCATGTAATTGGGTTACTAAGACCATTTTCAGGCGAAATTACCTTAAACGGGATTAATATTCAGCAGGATCCCGTTGACTATAAAAAGCAAATCGCCTATGTTCCCGAAACACCAATCTTGTACGATGAGCTAACTCTTCGGGAACATATTGAGTTAACAATTAAGGCGTACTCCTTAAATACTGAGGAAGCATGGATAAGGGCCCGGAAATTATTAAAAACATTTCGGTTAGATAATAAGCTTGACTGGTTTCCAGCTAACTTTTCAAAAGGAATGAAACAGAAAGTAATGATTTGCTGTGCCCTAATGACCAATGCTAAATTATTAATTGTCGATGAGCCTTTCTATGGTCTTGATCCGTTGGCGGTCCATGATTTATTGGAATTGATTGAAGAACGGAAGAAAGCCGGTACTGCAGTTTTGATGTCAACCCACGTCCTTGATACTGCTCAACGCTACTGTGATCGCTTTGTTCTGTTAGCTAACGGTAAGGTTCGTGCTCGGGGAACATTAGACGAATTACGGCAAAAAGCAGATAAGCCTGATGAGTCACTCGATGATATTTACCTCAGCCTAGCAAGGGATGATCAAAATGAATAATTTATTTAGTCAACGCCGGCAAAGGCATTTTATGGAGTTGCTAAAGTATTGGCGGTTGGTATTTAATGATCACTTTGTCATTGCTTTATTCTTCCTCTTTGGTGCACTGGCTTATGGTTATTCACAGTGGTTGCCGCAATTAAATAATCATCTTTGGTGGTCACGATGGTTGCTAGTCCTTTGGTTTGTGTTAATTACTCAAGTTGGACGGCTGGCAACGCTGCTTAAACGCCCTGATCCTGTCTTTCTTCTTCCCCAGGTAAAATCTATTAGCCGTTATCTGAAACAAGCAACTATTTATAGTATGGTTTTAGGCGTGCTCATGATGCTTACCCTTGCGGCAATTGCACTGCCGTTTGCTTTAACAACAGAGCGGTTAACAAGACTTGATATTAGTTTAATTTTAATCACCGCGCTGATTACTAAGGTAACGTGGCATTGGACAGCCAGAAAAGCGATCAGTATTCGCTGGGGAGCGCAACGGAGAAGGACGGTTGCTGAATACTGGATAAATCCATTGATCGTCTGGCTAGTGACGTGGCTTGTGGGGCCTATTTGGGGTCTGCTGGTATCCGTAATCTTATTAATTGCAATGACTACTTATTATAGAAATGTTGCGATTGATTGGCGACTGGCTGTTCGTGCAGAGCAAGATCGGATGTTTAGTATTTATCGATTCTTTAACCTCTTCACTGACGTTCCAAGTGTTCAGGGAAATATTAAGCGCCGAAGATGGGCAACTGGTTTAATCAAAATACTCGAAAATGATAATCATCCTTGGGCATATTTATATGCGCATGGTTTTGTTCGAAATACCGAGGTAAGTGGGTTAGTAACCCGATTAACGATTGTTGGGATGCTAGTTGTCTTCTTTATCCCGGTCAATTGGTTGAATACCGTTATTGCTCTGCTATTTATCTACCTTGTTGCTACCCAGCTAATGCCATTTTACGAGCAGTACCAAAATAACGTCTTTACTCATATTTATCCGGTTACTCATGAAGTTCAGGTTAAGGACTTTCAGCGGTTATTGAATAGGGTAATTATTATTGAAATGTTGTTGATAGTGATCGCAAGTATTGGGCGGGATCTTAATTGGCAACGGTTAGGACTGAACTTAGTTTTAGGGATTACAGAAAGCTACCTTTTAACTAAATTTTATTTTCAAAGTCGAATTAAAAAAGTAACAAAGTGAGGAATATTATGCGTGTAAAACATAAGAAGTGGGCGGACCCGTTAATGGCGGAACACCCTGAATTATTGGTTGACGATGCAGCAAAGTTTAAAGGAAAGTGGCAATCACGTTTCCCTAAGAAACAGCCTCTTCATCTTGAAGTCGGAATGGGAAAGGGCCAGTTTATTATTGGAATGGCAAAGGCACATCCGGAGACTAACTTTATTGGTTTGGAAATTCAGCGGACCGTTGCTGCGATTGCCTTAAAGAAGGCCCTTCCTGAAAAGCTACCTAACTTGCAGTTGATTTGTGGTGAAGGTGAGGAGTTAACTGAATATTTTGAACCCGGTGAAGTTGAAAAACTTTACTTGAACTTCTCAGATCCATGGCCAAAGAAAAGGCACGCAAAACGACGGTTAACTTATCACACCTTTTTAAGTGAATATCAATTAATTTTGCAGTCACAAGGACAAGTTGAACTAAAAACTGATAACATGGGATTCTTTGAATTTTCCGTTGTTAGTATGAATAATTTTGGGATGAAGTTTGCGGGACTTTGGCTTGATCTTCATAATAGTGATGAAAATGAACATAATGTCGAAACTGAATATGAACATAAGTTTTCTTCGAAGGGTCAGCCAATTTATAAGCTAACTGCAACTATGCCTAAAAAAGATAAGCTATAGGGATGATTGAGTGAAATTAATTATTACGAACAGTGCCAGTAAATGGTTTCAAAATAATTATGCCCTTAAACCTGGGGATGGGGTTAGAATTTACGGGAAAACCGTTCAACCACGAAATGTTCACCATGGCCCCAGGCAGGGATTCACCCCAGAAAAGGATTTATCAAAGGCAACGGTAGTCGAGAAGAAGGACGGAATTAACTATCATATTAATTTTAACGATAGCTGGTTTTTCTCGGGTCTAGTAACGTTAATTGACTATCGGAATAATGATCAGTGGCCTGTTTTCTTCTTTCAACGGGAAGAAAATGGGCAAACAGTAACTGCTGATAACTTTACTGGTGAAAATGTTGATGCTACTACTGGAGCTTCAAGCAAATTTGAAGATTATTGGGAATAATAAAGCAGATAAATATAGGGTTCCAACGCTCGGAAATACCGAACTATGGAACCCTATATTTTTTCTATTTATGATAGTTTTTTTAGTTGTTCAATGATCGCTCAACCCGTTTTAATGAAAGAAGACTCCCTGTTTTTGCGTCAGCAATAAATTGATAATCAACTGGCTGATCATCTTCTAAACGGGTAACACCGCCTTCGTAGGCTTCGGTTTTAACTGCGAAACGTTGATAGGGGATCCGCCGTTGGTTAATCCAACTACCGGTAACTTCTCCCTCACGCTTGAAATCATCGCGAATCATTTTGAGAATTTGGTCAGCTGAAATTCGTCGTTGACCAAACAACTTGCCAGCAAGGAACCCAACCACCCCAGATGCACCGAGTGTTACTGGTAATAACCAAGGATTGAGTGAATTATTAGAATCATTCATTTAATTAATTGCTTCCTTTGTCAGTTAGTATCAAAATTAATAATGTTAATTTTAACATTAACGGATAGAAAAAGCTAATTAAGAGCTAATGTGATAGCATAATGATATAATTATTTCAGATTTATCATGGAGGTAAAAACATGGAAAAATTACCGCAAATGCAAGAAGATCAGTTATTAGAAAAGATTAGTAAGGGGAAATACGTCCTATTTTTTGATGCTGGGTGGTGTCCCGACTGTCATTTTATTAAGCCGGCAATGCCAGAGATTGAAAAAGATTTTCCAGAATACACCTTCATTGAGGTCGATCGTGATGAGAACATTGACCTTGCTGCTGAATTAAATATTTTTGGTATTCCTAGCTTTGTTGTTTACAGTGATGGCAAAGAAATTGGTCGCTTTGTGAACAAAGATCGAAAAACTAAGCAACAAGTAGAAGATTTTTTAAATGATTTGAAGTAAAATGGTAAACGGTAAAAAGAATGAAGGGGTCGGTGAATTGTTAATCACGATTCCCTTCATTGTTATTTTGATGGAGAAAGGAAAATCTGATGTTAATTTCTAGTTATAACCCTCAAGAGATGGGTGATGTTTTAGTTGTTATTACTGGCCCTGATGTAGCTGACCAGATTGTAAATTCTAAGGGCAACGTTACACAAATTACTGCTGCTAAAGATGGAAGCCTTCTTGGCTATAACTTCTTTAATGCGAGTGAAGTGTTGCCAGATTTGAAGAGTGAACGGGGACAAGTATTTTTAAGCGATGAACAGGTTGCTAAGTTAAATAAGGTATTGACTCAAGCAGGTTTTACTGATGAATTAACGGCTGACCATACACCTAAGTTTGTTGTTGGTTATGTTGAAAAAATTGAGGATCATCCTAAGTCAGATCACCTTAAAATTACCCAAACACGAGTAGAAGACGGCAAGACTGTTCAAATTGTTTGTGGATCCCCTAACGTTAAAGAGCATATTAAAGTTGTTGCAGCACGTCCTGGTGCAATGATGCCGAGCGGTAAAATTATCTGGCCTGGTGAATTAATGGGAGTCAAAAGTGAAGGGATGCTTTGCGGTTTTCGCGAGCTTCGTTTAAAAAATGCTCCTGATAAGAAAGGGCTATGGATAATTCCTGATGATTGGCAGGAAACTGGTGAGGCAGTTGACTTTGAACGGGCCAATACTTACTTCCCAGCCCAAAACTAGACTGCTAATTTGATAATTATTTGTGAAAGGAACCAGACTGATGGATAAGAAAACTTACTATTTTATTGGAATTAAAGGAACAGGGATGGCATCACTCGCCCGAATTCTTCATGATAAGGGAAATGAGGTTTTAGGTTCAGACATCGAAAAAGAAACCTTTACTCAGGGACCATTATTGAAGAATGGTATTAAGATTTTACCGTTTGATCCGGCCAACTTGAAGCCGGGGATGATTGTTATTCAAGGAAATGCTTTTGGTGAAGATCATCCAGAAGTAAAGAAGGCTCATGAGCTTGGCTTAACGGTTATGAGCTACCCTGAAGCGGTAGAAAACGAAGTCGCTAGCCATACCAGTATTGGGATTGCTGGTGCGCACGGTAAGACCAGTACAACAGCCCTCTTGGCTCATGTTCTTGACGGTGTTGAACCTACTAGCTACTTAATAGGTGATGGTGTTGGTAAGGGAAATGCTAAGGACCGCTTCTTTGTATTTGAAGCGGATGAATACCGTGACCACTTCTTAGCATATCATCCTGACTATGCCATCATGACGAATATTGATTTTGATCACCCTGACTTTTTTAAGGATATTGATGATGTTCGCAATTCCTTTGAAACGTACGGAAAGCAAGTTAAAAAAGCGATCTTTGCTTGGGGTGATGATGAGAATCTTCGGAAGCTCGATGTTGATGTTCCTGTATACTACTACGGAACAAATGACAAGGACGATTTCCGTGCAGAAAATATTCAACGAACACCAGCTGGTTCGACCTATGATGCTTACTTTAAAGACCAAAAATTAGGAACGTTTACCATTCATCTTTATGGTGAACATAGCGTTCTTAACAGCTTAGCAGTAATTGCCGTTGCTTACATGGAACATGTCGATATGGCTGATATTAAACGTGAATTGGCAAACTTTACTGGTGTTAAGCGGCGGTTTAGCGAGACCGACATTGCCGACGAAACATTGATTGATGACTATGCTCACCACCCAAGCGAAATTAAGGCAACCATTGATGCAGCTCGGCAAAAGTATCCGGATCGCCAAGTGATCGCTGTTTTCCAACCACATACTTACTCACGTTTAGCAGCTTATATTGATGGCTTTGCAGAATCATTAAGAAAGGCAGATAAGGTTTTTGTTACGCCAATCTTTGGTTCTATTCGTGAGCAAGCTGGCCATGTTTCAAGTGAAGACCTTGAAGCAAAGATTCCTGATAGTGAAGGAATTGATATGGATACGATGACTAAACTCCTTCATTATCATGATGCTGTGATTGTCTTCATGGGTGCCGGAGATATTGAAAAATATGAAGATAAGTATAAAGAGCTACTGAACAAGTAGTTGGAAAGTTGAAGACTGCTATTAGATTTGTTATTATTTTGTAAAGGTCAGAGAAAGTCAAATTAAAAGGAATGATATAAATGAATAACTTTTCTGAACAACCGGATCGCCGGATTGTTACCGATTCTGCTGGATTGAATCGGTTCTTGACGCGGATGTACGGTAACATGGTGGTTGCAATTTTGGTTTCTGCATTCTCCGCCTATTTAACGATGAACACATTTCGTCGTGAAGTTTTCGGTTACTTTGGCGCCCATCCAGCAATGATCTGGCTTATCTTACTGTTGCCAATTGCCTTATCAATGGGAATTAGTTTCAGTGCTACCAGAAATCCTGTTGGTGCTTTTGTAATGCTGATGCTGATATCAATCATTTATGGTGTTGAGTTTGCATTGATTGCCGGTGTTTATACTGGTGCAAGCATTGCTTCAGCTTTTGTTTCATCATCAGTAATCTTTATTGTAATGGCAATTTACGGGACCGTAACTAAACGGGACTTAACTAAGTTTGGATCACATGCAATGGCAGCACTAATTGCTTTGATCATTGCTTACATTATTAACATGTTCCTGCAAAGTCCTGCGATTGCTTACATTTTCTCTTTCATCGCAGTAATTATTTTTACAGTGTTAACTGGCTGGGATGCACAGAAAATGAAGCAGATTTATGTTAATCATGGTGATCAAGTTTCAGTGACTGGATTAGCAGTTTTAGGTGCACTTCAATTGTACTTAGACTTTGTTAACCTCTTCATTTCACTTCTTCAAATTTTCGGAATGAGTGATCGAAATTAAGCAAAAGGAAGTCAGGAGAAAGCAATTTGCTTTTTCCTGACTTCCTTTTTTAGTAGTTATTTTAATTAGATTCATGGACTTTTTGATAATAATAAAATATATCAGTTAAAAGAATAATTGCGACTGCAACCCAAATCGTTTTCATCCGGGAAAACGGCTGAATGATTGCTGATGAAATTGCACCAAGGGTAAATGCTAAAACGACGATGAAGTAATTGACAGCAATTTTTAAGTCTTGTTGACGATGATGGTAGATGTATTCAGTACCGAAAACCACTGATTTTTTAATGTTACCGGTAGTAAAAACACTGCTATAACCGAGCCCCTCAATTTTACTGAAGGCGGTATTTAGTAAAGCAAGCCCAAAGGAAACCAGACCAACTGAAAGATATGTAGGAAAGTTTTCAGGCATAGCGCCCACAAATCCGCCAATGATTAGGATTGGGAAAAGACAGAAGATTCGCCAGTATTTGATATGAGCCTGGAAGGTAATGGCAACGATAATACCAAGAACGTAGAGGATGATTGCGCCACACCGGTCAATAATTCCAATAACGTTATGATTAACTAATGCTGCGGCGAGAAACACGATATTTCCAGTTTGTGCTGCGGCAAGCGTATGACCACATTGAATATAGGTAAATGCATCGAGAAAGCCACCGCAAAAAGTCATGACGATGGCAAACAGCCGTGCTTCTTCGACGTGATGGGTATTAAGTAATTTGTTCAAAAGATCCCTTCTTTAACTGATGATAAACCTCTAACGATCTCATTAAATTCGTGAACAGGAAACTAACGGAGCCTTCCAATCTTTGGTACAATTATTAAGAATAAGAGAAGGAGCGGTAATTAAATGGCAAAGCAACTATTATTAATTGATGGTAACAGCATTGTTTTTCGGGCATTTTTTGCGATGCACAACCAGATTGATAAGTTCACTAACAAAGATGGCTTACATACGGCAGCTATTTATGGCTTCAAATTGATGCTTGATCATGTTTTAGAAAACTTTCATCCGGATGCAGCATTAGTAGCTTTTGATGCTGGTAAGGTTACTTTTCGAACTAAAATGTACGGTGACTACAAGGGTGGTCGAAGCAAGACTCCCGAAGAATTAACCGAGCAACTTCCGTATGTTCGTGAACTAGTAAAAGATTCTGGACTACATAGTTATGAATTAAAGGGTTATGAAGCTGACGATATTATTGGAACTCTTGCTAAAGAAGGCGATGCCGCTGGCTATGAGACATTGATTGTTACAGGTGATCGTGATTTAACTCAACTCGCCAGTGAGCACACTACGGTAGCAGTTACCCACAAGGGAGTTACCGACACTGAACATTATACGCCAGAACATGTTCAAGAAAAACTTGGGATCACACCGGCTCAAATTATCGATATGAAGGCCTTGATGGGTGATACCTCTGATAATTATCCTGGGGTTACTAAAATCGGGGAAAAGACTGCCATTAAGCTGGTAAAACAATTTGGCTCTGTCGAAGGTATTTATGAAAATATTGATGAATTGAAAAAGAGCAAGATGAAGGAGCATCTAGTAGAAGAGGAGGAGATTGCCCGGCAATGCAAGACGTTAGCTACGATTCTGCGTGATGCACCAATTGAAGTTAAGCTAGCCGATCTTGAATATCATGGCCCACAAACAGAAAAGTTAATTGATTTCTACCAGAAGATGGACTTTCAGTCATTCTTGAAGAAAATGGCTGTTTCGCCAGATGATCAGGAACCCGAAATTGCGCCGATTAAGTATACGGAATTAACTGCTGACAACCTGGATCTTATTGCTAAATTAGGTGATCGGGGAAGCTTTTATTTAGAGATGCCAGATCCTAACTACCATACCTCGCCATTTGCCGGCTTTGCTTTGGGTAATGATGAGCAATGGTTAGTAAGTCGTGATCCTGAGTTACTGAAGGCGCCTGAAGTCCAAAACTGGCTAACTAATTCTAAGATTAAAAAGGATGTTTTTAATGCTAAAGCGCAGATTGTTGGCTTAAATCGATTAGGAATTTCCCTTGACGGAATTGATTTTGATCTTCTTTTGGCATCCTATCTTTTAAATACCAATGATAATAGCAATGATCTGGGAAAATTAGCTCATGAGCATGGGTATGACGATGTGCAAACGGATGAAGAGGTTTATGGAAAGGGAGCTAAGAGGACAATTCCTGATGACGATCAGCTATTCTTCCAGCACCTTGCCAATAAAGCACGGGCAATTGAGCAATTACGTCCCCAGCTATTTGAGCAGTTAGAAAAGAATGAACAGTTACCTCTTTATACCGATATTGAATTACCATTAACTCATGTTTTAGCCAAAATGGAAATTACTGGTGTTCATGTTGACGCACAAACGTTAAAAAATATGGGGAGCAAGTTAACTGAACGGTTAACGGAGATTGAGGAACAGATTTATCAAGAAGCTGGTGAAGAGTTTAATATTAATTCCACTAAACAGCTTGGTAAAATTCTCTTTGAAAAGCTAAAGTTGCCTGTTATTAAGAAAACGAAGACGGGGTATTCAACAGCTGTTGATGTTCTCGAAAAATTAGCCCCTCAGGCACCGATCGTTGAAAACATTCTTCAATATCGCCAGATCTCAAAGCTTCAATCGACGTATATTAAGGGGCTACTAAAGGTTATTCATTCGAGTGATCAAAAGATTCATACCCGTTACCTACAAACGTTAACTCAAACAGGACGCTTGTCATCGGTTGATCCTAATTTACAGAATATCCCAGTACGATTACCAGAAGGACGGCTTATTCGCCAGGCGTTTGTTCCGAGTCATGAGGGCTGGCAGATATTCTCTTCTGATTATTCACAGGTTGAATTGCGGGTTCTTGCTCATATTACAGGTGATCATAACCTTCAAGAAGATTTTAAGAACGGTGAAGATATTCATGCCAGCACGGCTCGTCGGATTTTCCATTTGAAACCGGACCAAAAAATCGACCGTAATATGCGTCGTCGGGCAAAAGCGGTTAATTTTGGAATTGTTTATGGAATTAGTGACTATGGGTTAGCCCAACGAATTCACGTTAGCCGAAGTCAAGCTCACGAATTTATTCAAAATTACTTTAAGGAATTTCCAAAGGTCAAAGATTATATCCATGACACGATCGAATTTGCACGGCAGAATGGTTATGTTGAAACGATAACTCATCGTCGCCGCTACTTGCCGGATATTAACTCAAAGAGCTTTAGTCGGCGTTCATTTGCTGAACGAACTGCTATGAATACGCCAATTCAGGGAAGTGCAGCAGATATCATTAAAATTGCAATGATTAAGATGCAGGATGAATTAGAAAAGCGTCAGTTAAAGGCTAAGATGCTTCTCCAAATTCATGACGAATTGGTTTTTGAAGCGCCAAAAGAAGAGATCCTAGTATTGAGTAAACTGGTTCCTGATGTAATGGATTCAGCGGTTAAGCTGTCTGTTCCGTTAAAGGTCGATAGTAAATATGGCGACACGTGGTATGATTTGAAGAAATAATTTGGGGAGGAAACTCAAATGCCAGAATTACCAGAAGTTGAAACGGTTCGTCGTGGATTATTAAAGATCGCTGCAGGGCGGAAGATCAATGGGATTGATGTTCACTATGGTAAGACAATCACTAATGATGTTGAACAATTTCGGCAGTCGTTGATTGGTCAGACGATCGAAACT
Source organism: uncultured Lactobacillus sp. (assembly GCA_946487795.1). Lineage (GTDB taxonomy): Bacteria > Bacillota > Bacilli > Lactobacillales > Lactobacillaceae > Limosilactobacillus > Limosilactobacillus kinnaridis. The sequence goes on from CAMLUN010000007.1 coordinate 22,677, forward strand.
GTTGACCGTCGTGGCAAATACCTTCTTTTTCGTTTTAGCAATCACTTAACAATGGTTTCACATTTGCGAATGGAGGGCAGCTATTACACACAGCCAGTCGATGCTCCAATTGATAAGCATACCCACGTTGTTTTTAAATTTACTGACGGCACAGAACTCTGCTATCGCGATACCCGAAAATTCGGCCGGATGACACTGGTAAAAACGGGGGATGAGATGACTGTTGGCGGGTTAAAGACAATTGGTCCCGAGCCGACTGCGGCTGATTTTAAGATTGATTATTTTAAGAGAATTTTGCAACGGAGCCGCGGGAAAATAAAGCCTTTTTTACTTAATCAGCGACACGTTGCTGGTTTAGGAAATATTTATGTTGATGAAGTCCTTTGGATGAGCAAAATTAATCCTGAACAACCGGCTAATACCCTTACTGATAAGCAGATTCAAACTCTGCATGACAACATTATTCAAGAATTATCAAGGGCAATTGAATACAAAGGGACAACTGTTCATACCTTTAAGAATGCGTTTGGCGATGCTGGAGCATTTCAGGAGCAGTTAAACGCATATGGTCATGGTGGCGATCACTGTCCGCGATGTGGTACCAAAATGGTGAAAATAAAAGTTAATCAACGGGGAACCACATTTTGTCCACATTGCCAACCGCTATTGGAGAGTGAAAATGACTAAGTTAATTGGACTAACCGGTGGAATTGCAACTGGTAAATCAACCGTTAGTACTTTGCTAAGGCTGAGCGGGTATCCGGTAATTGACGCGGATCAACTTGTTCGTCAGCTGCAAACGGCACATTCAAAAGGATTAGAACGGTTGACAGCAGTGTTTGGTAGTGGAATTCTGAATGCTGACCAGACGTTAAATCGACAGGCACTGGGTTCCCTTGTCTTCAGTGATCAAACTAAACTAGCTAAGTTGAATATGGTAATGCAGCCACTGATTCGTGATGAGATTTGGCGACAGGTAAAGAACTACCAAAAGCAACAAATCCCGTATGTCATTTTAGATGCCCCGCTCCTGTTTGAGGAAAACTATGCTGATGAATGTGACCTGGTTGTAGTTGTTGCTACTGATCATCAAATTCAGGTTCAACGGCTGATGAAACGAAATGGTTATTCGCAAGCTGAGGCAGAGCAGCGTATTGACTCTCAGATGCCATTAGCAGAGAAAAAACGATTGGCTGATATTGTAATTGATAATAACGGGAGTAAGGAAGAATTAAAGCGCCAAGTTGCTGGATTAATTGATCAGATGCATAATAATAGGTTATGATAAAATGAAAACTATTTAATAGTAAGCAAGGAGGAAGGCCAGATGCGTTGTCCACACTGTCATAAAAACGGTTCGCGTGTTGTTGATAGTCGGCCAAGTGAAGATGGCACTTTTATTAGACGACGTCGGGAATGCATTCACTGTGGTTTCCGTTTTACCACTTTTGAACGGTATGAAGAAACTCCATTATTAGTGATAAAGAAAGACGGAACACGACAAGAATTTAGTCGTCAAAAGATTTTAAACGGGATTGTTAGATCAGCGGAAAAACGTCCTGTTAGCATGGAACGGCTAACAAAAGTAACTGATAAAATTGAAAAAGAGGTTCGTAGCCTTGGCGAAAATGAGGTTTCCAGTCAGGTAATCGGTAAATTTGTCATGCAAGAATTAAAAGATGTTGACGAAATTGCCTACATTCGTTTTGCAAGTGTTTACCGTCAATTCAAGGATGTTGATGCGTTTATGAACGAGTTGGAATCCATGATGAAAAATAATAAGAAGTAAAGGGGAACGAGGCCATAATGACTAAAAGCAAATCAATATTTGATCCAGGGGCTGGATATATTGTTACTGCTAGCCACCAATGGTCGAATTTCAATGAAGATGTTTTTGAACTTTTTTATCAACCAATATTAGGAACCGCTGCATTTGCGATGTTTCATGCCTTGAGAACGCAATTAAACGAAAAACCAGCAATTAGTGACCGGCGCCTCCAGTCTCAATTGCTAGTTCAGCTTAATGCGGGACAGCAGACAGCTGAAGAAGGTATTCAACGATTGGAAGCCACGGGAATGCTGCGGACTTTTACCCAAACTGATCAGCTTGGTGATTTATTCGTTTATGAACTTCAGCCAACGCTTACACCAGCTGAGTTTATTGATGATAATCTCCTTAGTATTCTGTTGTTAGAGGCTGTTGGTGAGGCGCGCTTTAAGGAGCTTGGTGAGTTTGCTAATCGTTTTACCTTAGTAGGTCACCCAGCAGCACTCAAAGAAATTACCCATAACTTCTTTGATGCTTTTCATGTTGATGATCAGCGGATTACACGTTTGCCGACAGAAATTACCACTACTCGTGAAAAAATAGTTAGTGAGAAGAAGGCAAAAGGAGAGTTAGTTAATGTTGATTTTGACTGGCCGACGCTAGTGCAATTCTTGAAAAATCAGCCCATCACCGAAAAAGATCTGAGTAGTAACCGTGACTTAATAGAAGTTGAGCACCAGCTTTATGGGATTGATGAGCCAACAATGGCCCGACTGATTACTCAATCAACTGATTTGACAACAAGTAAAATTCGTCCACAGCGACTTAAACAAATTATAGCTGGGAAATACCGGGTAGATGCTAAACAACCTGTCAAAGAAAAAGTTAGTGAAGAAAAAAGTAAAACTACACTTTCGCAGGAAGAACAGCAGTTAATTGAAACATGTAAGTACTATGCACCGGTTACATTTCTTCAACAGTTAAAACAACAGATGGGTGGCTTCGTGACTTCAGGAGAACGGGCAATTATTCGGAGCCTAATTCAGGAACAGCAACTAGATGCTGGAGTTGTTAATATTCTTTCATGGTATGTGATTGCTTCGCTTAAACGGCCAACACTGCAAGCGAATTATGTGAATGCTATTGCTAATAACTGGATGCGTGCAGGAGTGGCGACCGCTGAAGAAGCGCTTACCCATATCCATGAGTTTAACGATAAAAAAGCCCAGAAACGTACTAGTCGCCACGCAAACTATTACCGCCAGCGAACCACCACTGTTCGTGAAAAGATGCCAGCATGGGCTAATGAGGATGAACAGCAAATCAAGAAGTCAACACCAGAACAATTAGATCGGCTTCGTCAGCGGTTAGCAAGGCGAAAGAAATCGGTCGGTTCTGAAGGGGATGAAAGTAAATGAAATCATTGAGTAAAACAATGAAAGAGATTATGAAAAGCCAAAATTTTGGTTCTGCTTATGAGCAAATGATTAATCAGGTCCTGAATGATCCGGAAGTTGCCGCCTTCCTGAAGAATAATGCTCAAAAACTTTCACCACAAGCAATTGAGCGAGGCGAAGCTAAGCTTTATGAATACTTTCATGAAAAGCAATTAATCAGTAAGGGAACGGCTACGGTAGCACCAGGCTATTCTCCGCAATTAATTGTTAATGCGGGACAAATTGACGTAACTTATGTGCCAACCAAAAAACTGATTGAACAACAACGGCAAGCACATATTAAGCAACTGGTTTCTTCAATTAATATGCCTAAGTTTATTCATGGCGCCTCCTTTGACCATTTTTATACTGAAGAACCGTACCAAACAGAAACACGAAATATTGCTTTAAATGCAGCGCTTGATTTTGTTGATCAATACTCTCCAAATGAATTTCATCCCGGATTATATCTTTACGGTCGATTTGGTGTTGGAAAGACTTATCTTTTGGGAGCAATTGCCAATGAATTAGCCCAACAAAAGGGTGTTGCAACAACGATGATGCACTTCCCAAGCTTTGTTGTTGAGATGCGTAATTCGATTAAGACGAATAATATAGGCTCAAAACTTGATGCGGTAAAGAAGGCCCCAGTATTAGTACTTGATGATATTGGTGCTGATGCGATGACCACTTGGGCCAGAGATGATATTCTAGGTGTTATCTTGGAATACCGAATGCAAGAAGAGCTTCCAACATTCTTTAGTTCCAACTTCTCAATGGACGAGCTTCAAGGTCACTTGACGGTAAATGTAAAGGGAGAAGAGGAGCCGGTTAAGGCAAGTCGAATTATGGAACGGATCAAGTTTCTTTCTCGTCAATATGAAATGGCCGGTGCCAATCTTCGTGATAAATGATAGAAATATTTAATGCTTTCCCTTGACATTGAATGATCGCTTTAGTATCCTAGATAACGTTGAAAGAAAAAGCAGGAGCACCCGCTTCTCGCCTAGGTGATAAGGATTGCCGGGCTGACGAGTTAAATAAGAACAATAATAGTATTGTTTATTATTAGCGGGGTGTGGAATACACCCCGCTTTTTGCTTGATCTTTCGCTAATAAAATTGGAGGTGCGTTGCCATAGCTCAAGATATGATTGTCAATAACGGTATTCGTGCTCGTGAAGTACGGCTAATTGGTCAAGATGGCGAACAGTTAGGAATTAAGTCAAAGCGCGAGGCGTTACAATTAGCTGAAGATGCTAACCTTGATTTGGTTCTGGTTGCCCCAAAGGCTCGACCAGCTGTTGCCCGGATCATGGATTACGGAAAGTACCGTTACGAAATGCAAAAGAAAGAGCGTGAAGCTCGAAAGAAGCAAAAGACTGTAACGGTTAAGGAAATTCGGTTGAGTCCTTCAATCGATACGAATGACTTTAATGTCAAACTAAAGCGTGTTCGTAAATTTATTGAAAAGGGCGATAAAGTTCGCGTTTCCTTACGATTCCGTGGTCGTGCTATCACCCATAAGGATATCGGTCGTGACATGATTGAAAGAATGGCCAAAGAAACTGAGGACATTGCAACAGTTGTACAACGACCAAAGATGGAAGGGCGGAGTATTTTCTTAACTCTTGCCCCAGCTGCTGATAAAGCAAAAAACTAATTTAAGAAAGTAGGGAATTTTTCTTATGCCAAAGATGAAGACTAACCGTGCCGCTGCAAAGCGTTTTAAGCGTACTGCTAATGGTGGATTCAAGAGTGGTAATTCATTCACCAGTCACCGTTTCCACGGTAAGACCAAGAAGCAACGTCGACAATTACGTGGCTTGAGCATGATGGACAAGTCCAACGTAAAACGTTACAAGAAGTTACTCCCATTTAAGTAAACTTCGTTCGAAATAAGAAAAACACGTAGGAGGAATTCAACATGCGAGTTAAAGGTGGAACTGTTACGCGCGCACGTCGTAAGCGCATTATGAAATTAGCAAAGGGTTACCGTGGTTCAAAGCACCGTCTTTTTAAGACTGCTAAGGATCAAGTAATGAAGAGCTACACTTATGCTTTCCGTGACCGGAAGGTTAATAAGCGTAAGTTCCGTGAACTTTGGATTGCCCGGATTAACGCTGCTGCACGCATGAACGATATTAGCTACAGCAAGTTAATGCATGGCTTGAAGTTAGCTAACATTGACATTAACCGGAAGATGTTAGCTGACTTGGCTGTTAACGATGCTGAAGCATTCAAGGCTATCGTTGACGAAGCAAAGAAGGCTCTTAACTAAGAGTCCTTAAATGAAGCAACGGTCATTGGTGAGCAGCCAGTGGATCGTTGCTTTTTTATTTTCCCAGATTAATTAGACCGTTAAGAGTAGCGGTTGGAAGCAACAATCGTTATAATTAGAATAATAGTAATTATTTGAGAGGTATAACTTTGTTAGAAGAGTTTAAACCAACATGGATGGTAAAGAGTATTTATTCAGTTTCTCCTGAACAATTAAAGGCTCATGGCATTCGTGCTGTTTTTAGTGATTTAGACAATACTTTGATCGCTTGGAATAATCCGGAGGGAACACCGGAATTACATCAATGGATGGCAGAACTAAAGGAAGCAGGAATTCCGTTAATCGTTATTTCCAATAATAACAAGAAACGGGTTGCCAAAGCTGTTGCTAATTTAAAACTACCATTCATGTCACGTTCCTTAAAACCGCTAAGTTTTGGGATTACCCGGGCACGTAAAAAGCTAGGCTTAGCTAAAAATGAGGTGGTAATGGTTGGGGATCAGCTAATGACGGATATGCTAGCTGCCCACCAAGCTGGGGTTCGCAGCATCCTGGTTAAGCCAATCCTTCAAACTGATAAGTGGACCACCAGAATGAATCGGTTGATAGAAAAGTATGTCTGGCGTGAACTGCGTCGGCATTACCCGAATTTAAAATGGCAGGAGGATTTGAATGACTGAAGAACAACAAAATCGTGATGATTTAAGATGTATTGGTTGTGGAGCAAAGATTCAAACGACTGATCCCAAAGAACCTGGCTATACTCCTCAATCAGCGCTTGAAAAGGGATTGAAGAACAATGAACTATATTGTCAACGGTGTTTTAGACTCCGCCATTATAATGAAATTGCTCCAGTTTCCTTAAGTGATGATGATTTTCTTCGTCTTCTTAGTCAAATTCGGAATGATGATGCGCTAATCGTTTATGTTGTTGATATTTTTGACTTTAACGGTAGCATAATTCCGGGATTGCATCGTTTTGTTGGTTCAAATCCAGTTTTGCTAGTCGGTAATAAAGAAGACTTGTTACCCCGTTCGTTAAGACGTTCAAAACTCCGTGATTGGTTACGCCAACAGGCTAATTTAGCTGGGTTACGGCCAATTGATACGGTTCTTGTATCTGCAAAAAAGAACCATCAAATTGATTACTTGTTAGAAGTAATTGATAAGTATCGTCAAGGACGAGATGTCTATTTTGTTGGGGTAACTAACGTTGGTAAATCAACGCTGGTTAACCAAATAATTAAACGGCAAACAGGGATTAAAGAACTTATCACAACGTCTAAATTTCCGGGAACAACCTTAGATAAAATTGAAATTCCGCTTGATGATGGTCATCAGTTAATCGATACCCCAGGAATTATTCACCAGCATCAAATGGCTCATGTTTTATCAGCTAAGGATCTAAAGTACGTTTCACCACAAAAAGAAATTAAGCCACGGACTTACCAATTGGATCCGGAGCAGACAATCTTTATTGGTGGCGTAGCGCGTTTTGATTACTTAACAGGGCATCATGCAGGAATCATTGCTTACTTTGACAATAACCTTCCCCTTCATCGAACTAAGCTAGGCAATGCTGATCGTTTTTATGAAAAGCATCTTGGTGAATTATTAACACCACCAACGAAGGACGAATTAAAGGAATTTCCACCGTTAGAGCGTCAAGAGTTTCACTTATCTGAGAAGAGTGATGTTGTTTTTGAAGGCTTGGGTTGGATTACCGTTCCAGCAGGGACCACTGTTGCTGCCTGGGTTCCAAAAGGTGTTTCAAGTTTAGTACGGCGAGCAATGATTTAAGAAGAGGTACAGAATGAAATTAAGAGGAAAGCAAAAACGTTTTTTAAGAGCACAAGCTAATCATCTTCAACCAATTTTTGCGGTTGGTAAGGAAGGATTGACTCAAAATTGGGTTGATCAATTGGATGGGGCATTAGATCGTCGAGAATTAATCAAGGTTAATATTCTTCAAAACTCTGATGTGACGTCTAAAGAGGTTCAGCATTTCATTGAAAGTCAAACGGAAATTCAAGTTGTCCAAATAATTGGTCGGGTACTAGTTCTTTTTAAGGTATCTGCAAACAAGGATGCTCGGGAATTATCATCACGGGTAAAGAAGATCTAGTTGAGGTGAAGCTTTTTGCAACAGTGTGGAGTTTTAACAAGTACGAAAACAATTACTAAACCGCAACCCCAACTTGCCCCTAATCAGAAGCGTCAACGGATCGGGCTATATGGCGGAACGTTTAATCCAGTTCATAATGCTCATTTACTAGTGGCGGATCAGGTTCAAACTTTATTGTGTTTAAACCGGGTTGATTTTATGCCGGATTTTATTCCTCCGCATATTGATCATAAAGGTGCTATTGATGCTCAAGATCGGGTTGCTATGCTAAAGTTAGCAACTAGTGATAATAGTCGTTTTGGGATTGAAATGGCAGAGCTAAAACGTGGCGGAGTCAGTTATACTTATGACACAATGAAACAATTGTTAGAACAGAACCCGCTAACGGAATATTACTTTATCATTGGTGGCGATATGGTGGATTACTTGCCAAAATGGCACCGAATTAATGACCTGGTAAAGCTACCCCGCTTTCATTTTGTGGGGGTTCGTCGCCAGGGGGCCAAAAATGAAACCAACTATCCGGTAATTTGGGTTGATGTCCCGCTAGTTGCTTTTAGTTCAACTGATATTCGTCATCGAATTTCGACGGGGCAGTCAATTAGGTACATGGTTCCAGAAAAGGTTGCACAATATATAAAGGAGCACCAACTTTATCATGAGTGAAGAGCAAATTAAATATCAAAAACACTATATTCCATTAACTCGGGATGAATTAGTAGAACGCCTGCATTTGGCATTGCGTCCTAAACGATTTAATCATGTGCTGCTAGTTGAGAAAACAGCAATTAAATTGGCAAAGACTAATGGTGTTGATCCAGAAAAGGCAAGTATTGCTGGACTCTGTCATGATTATGCAAAGCAACGCCCGGATGATGTTTTTATCCAAGTAATTAAGGATAAAAAAATGTCACCAGAATTATTAAACTACGGGAATGCAATTTGGCACGGTGTTGTTGGGGCTGAGTTGTTAAAAGACGAGCTCGGTATTTGGGATGAGGATATTCTAAATGCGGTTCGGCATCATACTACTGGGGCTGCAATAATGAGTAAGCTAGAACAAGTAATTTATATGGCAGACTATATTGAACCAGCACGTGATTTTGATGGAGTTCAAACAGCACGAAAAATTACTGCTGATGATCTTGGTGCTGGGGTTGCATATCAGACTAAACATACTCTTCAATATTTGATTGCAAATAATAAACCCGTTTACCCAAAGACAATTGAAACCTATAATGCTTGGGTACCAAAATATGAAAGGAAGATAAACTAGATGGATAGTAAACAACTATTAGAAATGGCAGTTAAAGCCGGTGACGGTCGTCGGGCTGAGGATATTGTTGCTTTGAAAGTCAACCAAATTAGTCCAATGGCAGATTACTTTGTGATTATGACTGGTGGCTCTGACCGTCAAGTACAAGCAATTGCCAACGCGATTATCGAAAAAGCTCATGAAGAAAAAGTTAATATTGGAAGCGTCGAAGGAAAAAATCATGCTCAATGGGTACTAATTGATCTTGGTGACGTGGTTGTTCACGTTTTCCGTGAAGAAACGCGGGCTTTTTATAACCTTGAGAAGTTATGGTCAGATGCACCAATGGTTAATATTAGCAAATGGGTTAATGATTAATGATTTACCAGAGCTTTGCCCAACTTTACGATCAATTATTTGACCAGGAGCTGTATAAGCGCTGGCTTGATTTTACCTTGAATTACGGACGAGCTGCTACGGGAAGTAAGTGCTTAGAGCTTGCTGGTGGCGCTGGTCGCCTTGCTGTAATGTTAGCTCAACGTCACTATGATGTTACGGTTGCCGATTTTTCTTCTGAAATGTTAAGTCTTGCAAGTCAACATGCTGATGAGGCAGGAGTTAATTTGAAAATTATTGAGGCTGACATGCGGGACCTCACTAATTTACCGCAGTATAATTTGGTAACATGCTATGCTGATTCGCTGAATTACCTAGATGACTTAACTGATGTACAGATGACTTTTCGACAAGTTTATGAGCATTTAACCACTGATGGTATGTTTTTATTTGATATGATAAGTCCCTATAAAACTGATGTTGTCTATCCTGGCTATATGTATAACTATGAAGACGAGGATCACCGCCATGCATTTATGTGGCGAAGTTTTATGGATGATGAGGTTAATCATGGGGTAATTCATGAGTTAGCTTTCTTCAATCAATTAAGTAATGGTGAGTATCAACGAGTTGGAGAAACTCACTTTGAACGAGCTTACCAGTTGGCAGAATTGAAAGCAGCGTTAGATCAGGCTGGTTTTAAACAGGTTGAAGTTTACAGTAACTTTGGGCAAAATAAAGTAACTGATAAGGATGAGCGGTGGTTCTTTAGATGTCAGAAATAAGAACTAAGATGCATGCAGTGGGGTTGGTTACCGAGTATAACCCGTTTCACAATGGGCACATTTACCATATTGAGCAGGCAAAAAAAATTACGAATGCTGATGTAGTAATTGCGGTGATGAGTGGTAATTTTACTCAACGTGGAGAGCCGGCAATTCTTGATAAATGGCAGCGAACACGAGCAGCGTTGAAAAATGGGGTTGATCTAGTAGTAGAATTGCCTATTTTTATGGCTGTTCAGCCTTCTCACCGTTTTGCAGCGGGAGCACTACAATTACTAAATGATTTACAGGTACCCGATGTGGTTTTTGGTGCAGAACACCCATCGTGGGATTTTTCAAAACTGGTCATGGCAGAACAACACTTTAATGAGGAGTCCTTTGAGCAATTTAACGCAACCTATGCAACGCAATTTAACCAACAATTAAATGAATTAACAGGGCATCAGTTGACAGATCCAAATGATATTCTGGCATTTGCTTATTACAAAGCGGCACTTGAAAATAGTTACCCGATTGCCCTTCACCCAATTAATCGTTTAGGGAGTCAGTATCATGATCAAAGAATCACTGGCACAATTGCTAGTGCGAGTGCAATTCGCAGAGCAGTTGAACTTCATGAGGCAATTGATCAGGTTGCGCCTGCAGCAACTGTGACTGCACTAGCCAAATTAAGGAAACTGCCAAACTGGGAGCAACTATACCCGTTATTAAGAAATTTTCTAATCCAAACTCCAGTAGAAAGTCTTCACCAGATTTATCAAATGGCTGAAGGATTAGAATATCGTTATCGTGAGGCTGCAGAACGGGAATTGACATTCTCAGGTTTTATTCATCACGTAAAAACAAAACGATATACTTATTCACGGTTACTCCGTGTATGCTTATATGCTGTGATGGAAATTACAAATTCTCAAATAGCTCAGGCCAATGTTCATCCATATCTTCATGTTTTGGGATTTACAGAACGAGGACAAGAATACTTACACCAGGTTAAAAAGCAGGTGGAGTATCCTTTGTTAACTAAGATTGGACAGGACGAACATGATGGTTTAGTTAATTTAGACTACCGGGCAGGAAAACTATATCAAATGTTTACGGACGTGGAACAAGACGTTAAACATGCACCAATTATTGTTCGCAAAGGGAATTAAAAGTGTCAAGGATAAAACATTGACAAGCAAATTTGTGACTAGTATAATTGTGCTTGTTGCATTAGGAGGTTAATACGATGAAATGGTCAATAGTAGAGTTACATCGTTATTCAGATGAACCGCTACACATTCAGACAACCCTCGATTTAAACCAGATCTTAACAACATCATTTCCGGACACCATCTTGGCTGTTCAACCAGTTAAGGTTGATGGATATGTTAGTTATGATCAGGGGGATGTTACCATTAGTACTCATGTACAGACAACGGTAACTGTGCCTTCTAGTCGATCATTAACACCCGTAGCATTGCCGCTTGATTTTTCGTTTACTGAGACATATGTAGATGATCCTGCACACCTTTCTCGTTATGAAGATGATGAGGATAATGATGCGATTGTCTTTGTCTTAAAGCACGGTGAAAAGATTGATTTTGATGAAGCCGTGGCCGAAAACATTGTTGAGCAGATCCCGCTACGAGTTCTTTCTGATGATGAACGTGATGGTAAGTCATTACCAAACGGGAAAGGCTGGGAAGTTATCACTGAAGATGACTATAAAGCTAATCAGCAGAATGCTAAAAAAGTTGATCCACGTCTCGCTAAGTTGAAAAAACTATTTCCTGATCAGGATGAAAAAAAGTAGCGGACGGTTAACAACCATTTGTGGATAATTAATTTCTTAGGAGGTGTCAAACATGGCTGTTCCAGCACGGAAGACTTCAAAGACTAAGAAGCGTATGCGTCGGGGTCACATTAAGTTGAGTGTACCTGGTCTTGCACCTTGCCCAAACTGCGGTGAACTTCGCAAGTCACACATGGTATGTCCAAATTGTGGCTACTACGATGGCAAGCAAGTTGTTGATACTAACAACTAACATCAATATTAAGAAAGATCCTTTTCTAGGCGCCGGACCTGAAAGGGTCTTTTTTTATTTTTAAAATTTAATTTATTACGTGAGAATTACTTCAAACATCATCATATTAAGGCTGGGGTTTATTAGAGAATTGTGATAAAATTATTGTGTTTTATTAATGTACGAAATAAGAATTAATTGTGTAGGTGAAAGCAATGAGTCGAATTTTAATTATTGAGGATGAAGAAAACTTAGCAAAGTTTGTTGAAATGGAGCTTAAGCACGAAGGTTATGAGACTGATGTTGAATTAGACGGTCGTGCAGGACTACAAGCAGCTCTCAACCAGGACTTTGATCTAATTTTACTTGATTTAATGTTGCCAGAGTTAAACGGGATAGAAGTTGCTCGACGGGTTCGTGAATTAAAGAATACACCAATTATTATCATGACTGCTCGGGACTCCGTGATCGATCGGGTATCTGGCTTTGACCATGGTGCAGATGATTACATTGTAAAGCCATTTGCAATCGAAGAACTTTTGGCCCGTGTTCGTGCTTTGTTACGGCGAATCAATATTGAAGATAGCAGCAACAAGGAACACCAGACGACTGTCCAATATAAGGATTTAACAATTGAAAAGGAGAATCGGGTTGTTCGTCGTGGCGATGAGGTAATCAACCTTACTAAGCGAGAATATGAACTTCTTCTGATCCTAATGGAAAACATTAATGTTGTAATGTCACGGAAAGAACTACTGAGTAAAGTTTGGGGCTACGATTCTAAGGTTGAAACTAACGTGGTTGATGTTTATATTCGTTATTTACGGAATAAAATTGACCGACCTGGTGAAAAGAGCTACATTCAAACGGTTCGGGGTACAGGATACGTTATTCGTTCCTAGGATTGACTGATGGAAAAATCACAAAAACAAAAGAAATTTTTCTCGCTAAAATTAAAATGGGCGCTAGGAACTTCTATTGGTTCTTTCTTGATTTTTTGTATGGTAGCGATGTCGCTGTTTAGCGCTTTTACCCAAAACCTCTTAAATTCTGAGCGTGAGTTGCTGAATTCAGGAATGAACGTGATCAGTCAGCAGTTAGGACGCAGTAATACAACTTTAAACAAGACGGGGATTAATAACATTATTATCCCTGAACATGAACGAGATGATTTTGTCAATGGTCAGCGTTATCGACGGCCAATCATTCAAGAATTAAGTGACTCGCATCTGATTGTTAATATCTATACTCCTAATAAGCAGAATATCTTTAGTACCGGAAAACCGCTAAGTCACGCTCAATTCTCACAGAGTAAACGGATTAGAGAGGTTTCTGGTCCTGAACATAATGTTCTTGCTGGAACACAGGCAATATACTCTAATAGGGGTCACAAGTTAATTGGTTACTTGAAAGTAGAAAATAGTCTAAATGCTTACTATAAGAGCTATAATCAGTTCAAATTAGTTTGCTTCTTTGCAATGTTACTGGTGATCTTAACAAGTGGGTTACTAGGTTATTTCTTATCCTACTTCCTTCTTCAACCATTAGGTGACATTCACGATACGGTAAAAGAAATTAGTAAGGACCCAACAAAGAATATTCGGGTACCCGTAACGGGAAGAAATGATGAGTTAGCAGAATTGACTGCAATGTTTAATGAAATGCTGGACCGAATGCAACGGTATATCGATCAGCAATCGCAATTTGTTGGCGATGTGAGCCATGAGTTACGAACACCGGTAGCAATTATCCAGGGGCACCTAGAAATGCTTCAACGTTGGGGAAAGGATGATCCTCAAGTGTTGGCAGAGTCATTAAATGCTTCTCTTGCTGAAACAAAGAGGATGAAGAACCTGGTTCAAGAGATGCTCGATCTGAGTCGTGCGGAACAGGTTGAAATTAATTTCCGTAACCAACGAACGGTTGTTAATGATGTGGTTCATCAAGTATTTAATAACTTTAAAATGCTGTATCCAGAGTTTACTTTTACTTTGGATGACGATCTTCATTCGCCAGTTATTAGCGACGTTTACCGTGATCATCTTGAACAAGTGCTAGTAATTCTCTGCGATAACGCGATTAAGTATTCGCAGGATCGGAAAGAGATCCATATTTCGCTTTCTCGCGGAATGAACACTGTTGAAATTGGTGTTCAGGACTTTGGTGAGGGGATTGCTCCAGAAGATATTAAGAAGGTCTTTGACCGCTTCTACCGGGTTGATAAGGCTCGCAGTCGCAAAAAGGGTGGTAATGGTTTAGGACTTTCTATTGCCAAGCGATTGATTGAAGGCTATCACGGTTCAATTACCCTTGAAAGTTCGTTGGGGGCTGGCTCGATCTTTCGGATAATCTTACCAATCGTTGAAGATGACGATATAGAAGACGACCAAGCAAAAACTGATCAACAAGATAATAATTAGATGGTAGGCACCAAATATCTGAATTTCATTCAGTATTTGGTGCTTTTGTCATAGTAATCGTTAACTAGGAATGATTATTAAAAGACTATTTGCCATTATCTTTCGAATTATTGTTCAACAATTTACAAAATTAATGTCACCTGTACAAAAGTGACTAAATTAGGCTTATAATGTAAGCGGATAACTTAATATTTTTAAGGAATTGGAATAAGGAGTTGAAGATCCGTGGCGACGGAAAAGAAAAAATTAATCACGACACCAACGCTGGTCTTGATGATCATTTCAACCATCTATGGGTTTGGAAATGTTTCTATTGCCTATGCTCAGATGTCGTATGCAGGAATGTTTTGGTATATTATCGGAGGAATTTGTTTCTTCTTCCCGTGTTGTTTAATGATGGCCGAATATGGTTCAGCATTTAACGAAGCAAAGGGGGGAATTTATTCCTGGTTAGCAGGTTCAATTGGTGAAAAGCTAGCATTCATTGGGACGTTTATCTGGCTTGCTAGTTGGGTTCTCTGGATTGTTTCAAGTGCTTCACGTCTTTGGATTACATTATCAGCGTTACTCTTTGGGCGCGACACTACTCAAAGTTGGCACATTGGTTCTTTGGGTTCGACGCAATTAATTGGTATTTTGGCAATTATTTTTGTGATTGTTGTTACCTGGTTAAGCTCGCGGGGAATTAATGGGATTACCAAGATTAGCTCATTTGGTGGTGCGTTCATGATCATAATGAACTTTATCTTTATTTTTGCCAGCCTAATTACGATTGTTGCAAATCATGGTGTTCCGGCACAGCCAATTGACGGAATTAAGACATTCTTTGTATCACCTAATCCATCATTTCAAACGCCGATTGCAATTATTTCATTTGTTGTTTATGCGATCATTGCATATGCAGGAATGGAAAACCTTGGTGGGGTTACTGACAGTATGAAGAACCCTTCAAAGACTTTTCCTAAAGGGTTGACTATCGGTGCTGTCTTAACCATTGGTAGTTACGTATTAATGATTGTTATGACTGGATTTAGCGTAAATTATAACCAAGTAATTGCTAAATTA
>CAMLUN010000008.1 GCA_946487795.1 uncultured Lactobacillus sp.
TAATCAATTGTTTCTGATAATACAATAGTGAAGCAGGATCGAGCCTTAGTTTTTCCATCAATTGGGCATCAGAAAGTTCTGGATGGTGGCCAAGTTCGTAGAGGATGAATGATTGGTGGAGAAATTTGGGTGCTAGACTAAAGCCGAGATAATCTTCATCTTGACGCAGGTATTTATGTAGACCAGCGTTTGAGAGCCCGGGATTATCCGGTGAGAAGCGCTGTTTAAGAAAGATCTGTGAAGAGTGCTGAAGTTCTTGAAGTGGCCGAATAAATTGATTGAAGTTTGTGATAAACAGTTTTTCTGTCGAATTTGTTGGTGAGAGTTTATCCCAAACATCTTCAAAACCGGGAGTAAGAAATTCACTCACGGTATAACCACGACTTGATAAGAAAATTGTTAACCGAGTATAGAAGTGGAGGTGCTCATCCTGGAGAATTTCAGGAATCTTTTCAAGCCACTTAGTTGTTAATCGTTTATTGGTACTAGTAGCTTTCCCGTGGATTGTCAGGGTTGGGTAAATCTTAATTAGCTGATGGGTGAAGAGGTAACGAAAATAGCGATTCAGGTGAGAAAGGTTCTTATTGTAAGTACTAAGGGTAATCTTTTCATCTTCTTTTAGGGCAGTTAGGAAGGCCCGCACATCCGTTTCAGTTAGGTTCTTTAATTTTGGTTCGGCAGCGAATTCTGGTCGATTATCCATGAGAAAAGTAAAAAAATGGGTTAGGGTAGCGTCGTAGGTCTTAATTGTTAGTGGTGCCAGTCCCTGTTGATTCAAAAATAATTGAAAACGATCTTGGTATGGGTAATTCATTTTGCGTCTCCTTAATAAGCAGATATTTACTTTAACTAACATTTTAAACCAAAATCGCTCAAAAGAAAAGAACCCACAACAGTTCACACGCCCTTGCTAGATTTGCTATAATCGAGGTTGACTAAAAAATGAAGGACTTGATTAAATGATCATCAAACACTTACCGCCAATCTTTGAACCCGCTCGTCCGGTACTCCAAAAAATTGAGGACGCGGGATTCGAAGCCTATTTTGTGGGTGGTTGCGTTCGTGATACGATCTTAGGCGATTCAATCCACGATATTGATATTGCTACTAGTGCTTATCCAAGTGAAATTAAAGCGATTTTTAACCGCACTGTTGATACCGGGATCGAACACGGCACAGTGATGATTCTTGATCATGGGACGGGATACGAAACCACAACATTTCGAACCGAATCTGGCTACCAAGATTTTCGCCGTCCTGATAAGGTAACCTTTGTTCGGTCGTTAAGCGAGGATTTGAAACGGCGTGACTTTACGATTAATGCACTCGCGTTGAAGGAAAATGGTGAGCTGATTGACCTTTTTAATGGCCTGGATGACTTAAAACACCATTTAATCAAGGCTGTCGGTGATCCTAATGAGCGGTTCCATGAAGATGCCTTGCGGATGATGCGGGCTGTTCGCTTCGCTAGTAAACTGGATTTTGTAATTGCGGCGGAAACATTAGCAGGGATTAAACAAAATGCTGCTTTATTGGAGAAAATAGCGGTTGAAAGAATTCGGGTAGAATTTGAAAAAATATTAATGGGGCAAAACCCGGTAGCAGGCCTGAATGAGTTTCTGCAAACGGGTCTTTATCAATATTGTCCAGGGTTAGTAGGAAAGCAAACTGAATTAAGCGGACTATTATTGCTAAATAATTGGCAATTACGGAATGCAGAACAGGCGTGGGCAGTTATTGTGACTCAGTTAGGACTTGACTCACGTGATGCAAGTAAGTTTCTTCGCAGCTGGAAGACCTCAAATGAGCTGATTACTAACGTTAAAAAGATGATCCCAGTAATTCAGGGGCTAAGGAGTAAAAAGTTATCACCGTTGACTTTCTTTACGGCTGGTAGAAATGCTGTTCAGGATGCTAATCAAGTTGCCAAATTATATGGCTGGGCAATTCCTGATGAACAATTAATGAAGCAGTACGACTCATTACCCATTAAAAGCGGTAAAGAACTGGCTGTTAATGGGGGAGTTCTCATTAACGATGCAGGGGTAAAGCCTGGTCCATTACTAGGAAAGATCATTAAAAAGCTAACAGTACAAGTTGTTAACGGTGAATTGCCTAATGATAGGGAAACCTTAATTAATGAAGCAGAAAAAATAAAAAAAGAGGGATAAAACGAGATGCAAACAATGCAAGCTGAGGGATTAACCAGTACTTATGGTGAGAAAACCCTGTTTGATAATGTCTCCTTTACAATCAACGAAAACGATCGAATCGGTTTAATCGGTGTTAACGGGAGTGGAAAGACCAGTCTCCTTAACGTCATCAGTAAGCGGACAAGTCCGGAAAGCGGCTCGATCACTACACCAAATGACTACACGATTGGGTATCTGCAACAGCAGCCAGCGCTTGACCCAACCAAAACGATTATGGATGCAATCTTTGAAGGCGATCAGCCTGTGTTTAAAACTATTCGGGAATATGAGCTTGCACTTGATCGTTTTAGTAATCATCCCGGGGATCCTCAAGCAATGGATCAATACACTAAATTGCAAGTAAAGATGGATCAGGAGGATGCATGGGAAGCTGATAGCCGGGTTAAAACGATCCTTACTCAATTAAAAATTAAGAACGTTAGTCAAAAGGTTAGTGAATTATCTGGTGGTCAGCAGAAGCGTGTAGGGCTAGCACAGGTATTAATTCAACACCCAGATTTATTGCTTTTAGATGAACCAACTAACCATTTAGACCTTGATTCAGTAGTCTGGCTTCAAGACTTTCTTGCTTCTTATAAGGGAGCAGTCCTTTTGGTAACTCATGATCGGTACTTCCTCGACCAAGTTACTAACCACATCTGGGAATTGTCATTTGGTCACCTTTATCATTATGATGGTAATTATCAAGACTTTGTTCGGCAAAAAGCAGAACGGGTAGAATTAGCTAAGGATACCGAGAAAAAGAATCAGCAGCTATACAAGAAGGAATTAGTGTGGATGCGAACCGGTGCTAAGGCCCGATCAACCAAGCAAAAGGGACGGATTAATCGTTTCCATGAGCTTGAAGATAAGGTTGGTAATCTAAAAACTGACGAAGATATTTCAATCAATTTAGGCTCGCAACGACTTGGTAAAGATGTAATTAAATTTAAGAATGCCGATTTGACTCTGGGTGATCATCGGATTCTCCATAATTTTGATTGGTTAGTTCAAGCGGGCGACCGAATTGGAATTACTGGTGAGAACGGTGCAGGGAAGACCAGCCTGTTGAATGTGATTGCACAACGGGTACCATTAGAAAGTGGGGTACTCAAAATTGGTGAAACGGTAAAGCTTGGTTATTACACTCAGCAAATTGAGGGAATTGACGATGATAAACGAATGATTAGTTTTCTGAGTGAAATTGCTGAAAATGTTACCGATAAGGACGGTAATAAGCTTAGTGTTACCCAGCTTCTTGAGCGATTCTTATTCCCCCGCTTCATGCACGGGACACTGATTAGAAAGCTTTCAGGTGGTGAGAAACGCCGTCTGTACTTGCTGAAAATTCTTATGCAACAGCCAAACGTCCTTCTTCTTGACGAACCAACTAACGATCTTGATATTGGAACATTAACGGTTCTAGAAGATTATCTGGATAACTTTGCGGGAACGGTTATTACAGTTTCTCATGATCGCTATTTCTTGGACAAAGTAGCTGATGATTTGTTAATTTTCCAGTGTAACGGTGATATTCAACGTTACACTGGACGCTTTACTGATTATCTTGCTGATGCTAAAAAACAGGCTGAAGAAGAGCAGCAGCAAAAACGCGCTGTAAAAAAACAGCAAACTGCCAAGAGTCAACAATCAGTACCAAGTTCAAGTCAAAAGAAGAAGACTAAGCTAACTTATGCAGAGAAGCTAGAATGGGATCATATTGACGATGATCTTGATCAACTTGATAATAAGCGCAAGTCAATTGAAGAACAGATGACCGAGCAGTCTGCCAATTACCAAAAACTGGCCGAATTGCAAAAAAAGCTAGATCAGGTCAAAAAAGAAATTGACGATAAAACAGCGCGGTGGGAATATTTAAGTAACTACATTGACTAACAGTGAGGATACGTAATGACAATCAATGAAAATGAGCAACAATATTTAAGTTTAGCGCAATATGTTTTGGATCATGGGCACACTAAAAGCGATCGTACCGGTACGGGAACAAAATCTGTTTTTGGTTATCAGATGCGGTTTAATCTTGAAGAAGGTTTTCCGCTACTCACAACCAAGAAGGTTCCATTTGGCTTAATTAAAAGTGAATTGTTATGGTTTCTTCGGGGAGACACTAACATTCAATTCCTTTTAAAACATAAAAACCATATTTGGGATGAATGGGCATTTAAGAAGTGGGTAGAGAGTGATGAATATCATGGCCCGGATATGACAGACTTCGGTCATCGTTGGCTCAAGGATCCTGAGTTTAAAAAGGCTTATTTAAAAGAGAAACGTGATTTTTGTGAGCGGATTGTTAACGATGATGAGTTTGCCAAAAAATATGGTGACCTGGGGTTAGTTTATGGGAGTCAATGGCGTCACTGGAAAACTAGTAATGGTCAGATAATTGACCAGATTGCTAATGTGATTGACCAGATAAAGACAACCCCAGATTCACGCCGAATGATTGTTTCTGCCTGGAATCCTGAAGACATTTCATCAATGGCCTTGCCTCCTTGCCATACAATGTTCCAGTTCTATGTAAATGATGGGAAGTTAAGTTGTCAACTTTACCAGCGAAGTGCCGATATCTTTCTTGGAGTGCCATTTAATATCGCTAGTTATGCATTGTTAACGCATATGATTGCTCATCAATGTGGGCTGCAAGTGGGCGACTTTGTTCATACGTTAGGGGATGCTCATATTTACTTGAACCATCTTTCGCAGATTAAGGAACAATTGTCACGAACTCCGCATAAGGCTCCTAAGTTAATCTTACCGGATGAACTGAAGCCGATTGATGAATACGAGATGAGTGATATTAAGTTGGAAGGATACACCCACGAACCTGCTATTAAGGCACCAGTCGCGGTTTAATTAAGGAGAGAAAGAAAAATGAGTGAAGTTAATTTTATTTGGGCTGAGGATCTTGATGGTTGGATTGGAAAGGACAACCAATTACCTTGGCATGTTTCTGCTGACCTAAAACATTTTCGCAAATTGACTGCAAATCACCCAGTCATTATGGGAAGGAAAACTTATAATTCGATTGGTCAGCCATTACCGCACCGGCAGAATATTGTGTTAACTCATCAATCAATTGCTAATGATCAGATTACGGTTGTGCATGATGTTGAAACCCTTGATCAGCTGATTGATGTGTTACCGGATAATCAGGTATACGTAATTGGCGGAGCACGGATTTTCTCTTTAATGATGCCGTTAGTAAATAAGCTTGAACGAACAATCATTAATGGTCATTATAATGGCGACGTAAAAATGCCACCGATCAATTATGATCAATGGCATTTGCTTAAACGTGATGAAGTTAATGAAGATGACCAGACTAGTTGTTGGTTTGAAACTTGGGAGTTAAACAAATAAGAGGATTGAGAAGAACATAAAGGCAGTTCCTCCTAATACAAAAATATGCCAGATGAGGTGAGTATACTGAGTAGGCCGGCTATAAAATAGTGCGCCAATTGTAAAGGTTAGGCCACCCGCAAAGAGTAAACCAAAGCCAACAGGACCGAGAGCATCCCAAAGCGGCCAAAAGGCGACAATGCATAACCAGCCCATCAGGACGTATAAGAGGGTTGACCAGTTACTCTTTTTCTTTAACCAAATACTTTTGTAGACAACGCCCATAACCGCAAGTGCCCAAATGACCCCAAATAAGGACCAGCCTTGCCAGCCCTTAATACTTACGAGGCAATAAGGAGTATACGTACCAGCAATTATGATGTAAATAAAATCATGGTCAAAAATTTGGAAAATTCGCCGTGCTTTAGTGAAGTAGAGTGAATGATACAGTGTAGAGAAAAGATAAAATAAGACGAGGGTGCTTCCGTATATTGTAAATGTAACAATTCTCATTGGGCTACCAGTCTTAGCAGCTTTAATGATTAATAATACTAAACCAGCAATTGCAAGGGCCAGCCCGATTCCGTGGGTGATTGCATTCCCAATTTCAATAATTACTGAATGCTTTGTTTCTCTGCTTTTTTCCATTTTTCTACCCCTTTCGTGTAATGTAGCAATGAATTTTACCGCTACTTTTGCTATACTTAAATAATAAATAAGTTGACCATCGCAAATTTATATCGCATAATGGTTTATGAAACTTTGTCATCTAGTTTTGAAGACTAGATTATTATAACATAACATTTTCTAGGAAGAGTGAATTTTCATGGGAAAGATTAAGATCGTCTGTGATTCCTCTGCAGGATTAACAGAAGAAGAAATAAAAAAGTATGACATTACAGTGATTCCATTAACGGTAATGATTAATGGAACCGTATATGTGGAACGGGAAACAATTACTAATGACCAGTTTCCAGAATTAATGAAAAATGCTAAATCATTACCTAAGACATCACAACCACCAATTGGTCGGTTTGTTGATGCGTTTAATAAGCTTGGTGAGGATGGCAGCGAGGTTTTATGTGTTGACATGATGGAATCCATTAGCGGAACTGTCCACGCGGCTGAACAAGCTGCTGGGATGACGAAGACTAAGGTTACTGTTTACGACTCGCAAACAACTGATCGGGGAATGGCTTTCCAGATCATCGAAGCAGCTAAAGTAATTGAAAAAGGTGGCTCCGTTGAGGATGCGATCGAACGAATGAAGTATGTTCTTGCGCATTCCAAGCTCTACTTGGCAATTGACAACTTAGATAATTTAGTTGCTGGTGGTCGTGTTAGCAAATTTGCTGGGGCCCTCTCTAACTTATTGAACATTAAGGTAATGCTTCAGGTTTATGATGGTCAGATCCATATTATTATGAAAGGTCGGGGAAAGAAGGCCCTTCATAAAGAGTGGGATCGAATCTTGAATGAGATGAAAAATGGTCCTAAAGTCATGAGCGTTGGTATTTCTCATGTTGAAGGGGATAGTGAAGTTAATCGTCTCTTAACTAAGATTAAAGAATTTGAACCTAACCTCGACATCGTAGTCCGGGAAACTGTACCGATTATTGCCACCCACACTGGCTTAGGGGCATGTTGTTTGCTTTACTATACTGAATAGTTTAAATTTAAACATTTGGAAAGCGGTCATAGTTACTATGCCGCTTTTTTGGTAAAAGGTGAAAATAATGAAAAAAAGTATAAAGTGGTTATGGGGCGCTTTACTGTTGGTTCTGCTTATGGTTGGTGGCTGGTATGGCTATCAACGCTTTATTCGGCCATCAATAAGTCAGCAACAACAAGTTAAACGTGTAGAAAAGCGTCACGTAAAGCTGGTAGCAGTTGGCGATTCGCTTACCTATGGACAGGGTGATGAGAAGAAAAACGGCGGCTATGTAGGCATTATAAAGCAGAAAATTCAGGATAAGTATAAGAAGACCAGTGTTTCAACCGTTAATTACGGTGTAAGCGGCGATCGTTCTGATCAGATCCTTGCACGGCTAAATAAGCAGGCAGAAATGCGTAAAGATTTAAGAGATGCTGATGTAATCGTAATGACGGTCGGTGGTAATGACTTAATGCAAACACTGGAGAAAGACATTATGATGCAATCCCAGGCCAAGATTCAGTCAAGCGTTAACCAAGCGCAAGGAACGTATGAGAATAAGTTAAACCAATTATTTACGGCTGTAAGAAAAGAGAACAAGCATGCACCAATTTTTGTGATGAGCATTTATAATCCGGTCTATACATACTTTCCAGATGTAGCTGCAATTAATGACTCAATTAACCAGTGGAACCAGGCAACCCAAAGTGTTACAAAGAAATATTCAAAAATGCATTTTGTCAGCATTTATAAAGTAATGTCATATGGCCAATACCAAACAAAAGCTCAACGGCAACAATTGATTCGACAAGAAGAAAAGGTAAACCATGGAAAGGTCCAGCAATCACAACTGTTGTCGATTATGAGTAATAAGAACCATAATTTAAACGAATATATTTCGACTGAAGATAATTTTCATCCGAACAATTTAGGATACCAGCACATGGCAAGTCGATTGTTTAAGAGTATGGTTAAGTATGATAGTTGGGAATTTGTAAGGGAATAATTAATGAATAGTAAAAAACAAGTTAACTGGTGGAAATGGGCATTTATTACTTTAATCTTAGTAATTGTGGTTGGCTGCGGTGTTGTTCTTCATCGGGCAACCGCACCAGCACCACAAGCAGAAATGTCGCAAACCACCAAAGCTAATGATTCATCGTTAATGGTGGAGTTAAACCGGAAACAAGTAAATGCCTTATCAGCAAACTATTTAGATAATTTCTTGAAGGATAATAAAATTAAATATAAGTTTATCGTTGGTGAAAAATACGCAACCCTAGTCGGTGATACCAAGTTCCTCGGTACTAAGGTTCGGTTTGCAATTAATTTTATTCCTGAACGGACAAGTCAGGGCAATGTCCTTTTACGTGCTAAAGGATTAAGTGTTGGGCGACTCAATATTCCGATTAAGTTTGTGATGGGATATATCGCCAAAAATTATAATATTCCTGAGTGGGTTTCCATAAACCCAAAAAAGAAAACTGTTTTGCTGGATTTAAATCGTTATAGTAAAAACCGGCAATTAAAGTATTCGGCACAAGAAATTAATATGCAGGATGGTCAGTTTAAATTTTTAATTACTGTTCCTGAAAAATAAGAGGAGGATGCTAAATGGCAGTTCGTGAAAGTTTTTATCACTATTTAATGACTCAGAGAAAGCCTACAGATGCAAATGAAGTTGAACAATTTGCTAATAATGCATTCTTTGATTCTGCCTTTCCTAAGCAGTCAACAGATTTTGATGAAATATCGAAATACTTGGAAGAAAATACGGATTATTTACCATCAATGACAATTTTTGATACTGCATGGCAACAATACCGCGATGCAATGAATTAGGAGGTGGAAATAAATGGCTACAATTCAATGGTTCCCGGGACATATGGCAAAAGCGCTTCGACAAATTCGCGAACAAATGCCCTTAGTTGATATTGTCTTTGAATTAGTTGATGCTCGGGTTCCTTATTCTTCACAAAATCCAGAAATAGCGTTAGCAGCAGGTGACAAGCCACGTTTATTAATTATGACTAAAACGGATCTTGCGGATTCCAAACGATTAGGCGAATGGTTAACTTACTTTAAGGAACACAACCAACCAGTGCTAGCACTTGATTCTCGGCAACAAAATGTTAGTAAAATTGTTACTGCTAAGAGCAAGGAAATTCTTCATGATAAGCTAGCAGAGGAAGCGGCCAAGGGTCTAAAGAAGCGACCTATTCGGGCAATGTGCGTGGGGGTTCCAAATGTTGGGAAATCGACCCTATTGAACCACCTAGTAAAGAAAAACGTTGCCGTAACGGGAAATCGTCCAGGAGTTACAACCGGTCAACAGTGGCTACGTTCATCAGCTGAGTTGGAATTGCTGGATACACCAGGGGTCCTTTGGCATAAATTTGCTAGTCAGAAGCAAGGAACGATGCTTGCCTTGTCAGGGGCAATTAAAGATAGTCTTTACGCTAAAGATGATGTTGCCTTATTCGCCCTTGATTATCTACATCGTCAACAACCTGAAGAATTAAAAAAGCGGTACCGATTAACAGATGCTGACTTAGATGAAAGTGTTTCTAATCCAGACTTGTTATTGAGGATTACGGAGAAAATGGGCTTTCGTGATGACTACGACCGGGCTAGCGAACGGTTAATTTTCGAATTACGTAAGGGCAAATTAGGCCCCATTACAATGGAGGTTCCAGCTGACTTAAATGAGGATGGAATCAATGAGTAAGCAAACAATTGCAGAGATTAAACAAGCACTTCAAACACTGCATGATCCAAATTCACCGTTATTACTAGAGTTATCTCATGATCCGCGAAAGGGAGTACAAAATGCCCTTCAACAGTGGCAACGACGTGAAGAACGTTATCAAAAAGCGTTAGTCGCATTTCATCAGCGATTTAAATTTGAAAAACAATATTGGCAGCAAGGATGTCAATATGTTGCTGGAATGGATGAGGTTGGTCGTGGCCCATTAGCGGGACCAGTTGTAACGTGTGCTGTTATTTTGAGCCCAGAGTTTGATTTGATCGGGGTTACTGACTCGAAACAGCTAACCCGTCATGAACGAGAAAATCTTTACCTGCAAATTGTTAATGAAGCAATTGAGGTTAGCATTGCGGTCAATGATTCGCAGAAAATCGATCAGTTAAATATTTATGCGGCAACACAAGATGCGATGATGACAAGCGTTCGTCAATTGCATCATCAGCCCGAACGCTTAATTGTTGATGCTGTTCCTTTACCGGCACTTGATATTCCCCAAACTACTTTGATTAAGGGAGACCAAAAATCAATTAGTGTAGCAGCAGCCAGTATTGTGGCTAAGGAGTATCGGGATCATCTAATGCGTGATTATGATCGGATCTACCCTGGATATGACTTTGCTGAAAATATGGGGTACGGAACAAAAAAACATTTAGCTGGCTTACGTAAATTAGGTGCGACTCCAATTCACCGTCGTTCATTTAATCCTGTTCCAGAATATTTAAAATAATAGCAAATTAAAAATTCTCCGTACTGTAATAGTAGGGGGAATTTTTATGTTACAAGTTCGAGAATTTTTGTTAAAATTAAGTCTTTGTCCGGGGTTAAGTCCAATTTCCCGATGGCGACTATGGCAAACTGCGGAAAAAGCACGGTCCTTTAATAACCTTAGCCTGTTAATTGAGCGTTCTGGCATTAGTATTCGTGCACAAAATGCTCTTTTAACAAAGTGGGACAGTATTGAGTTATGCGAAAAAATTCAATTAAATATGAAGCAATCCTATATTACGATTGTGGATAGTGAATATCCGCGACAACTAAGCGAAATTTTCTGCCCGCCACTAGTGCTGTTTTATCAGGGTGACCTTAGCCTTTTGAATACTCAAAGCTTGGCCGTTGTGGGTGCTCGCCAAATGACGAGTTATGGTGAAGCAACATTAAAGGGAATCCTGCCGGTAATTATAAAACGGGGAATTACGGTCATAAGTGGCCTGGCAGCTGGGGTTGATGGCCTAAGTCATGAGATTACATTAAAGAATCAAGGAAAGACAATTGGGGTCATCGGTTCCGGAATAGACCAGGTATATCCCCGAAATCATCAGTATCTTCAGCGAGCGGTTGCTGAACAGGGACTAGTGATTTCTGAGTACGGGTTAGGTGAGGAGCCAATAGCCTGGCATTTTCCGGAGCGTAACAGAATTATCGCTGGCCTTGCTGAGACGCTTTTGGTTGTAGAAGCAAAAAAGCGTAGTGGTAGTTTAATTACGGCAAATATTGCCTTAGAAGAAAATCGGAATGTTTGCGCAATTCCTGGACGAATTGATGCTCCGCTATCATTGGGGTGCAACCAGCTAATTGCAGCAGGGGCTAAACCAATTACAGAGGCTAAAGATCTCCTTGATGAATTTCTTTTAACGAATTAATCCTTGCATTTCGGCTCCTTTTTAATTAAAATCAACATTCGATTGGATATAGTTTGACAGATACTATCTAAATGCATTAATAATAGTAGTATCGGTAAGCAAGATATTTAAAAGTAATAGAAGTAAGGAGCCAATATAATGGCAACTAGTACTACAAAGAAAAAGACAACGAGTAAGCGAAAAACGACTCGTCGTGCAAAGCCAAAAAAGAAATTAGTGATTGTTGAATCACCATCAAAGGCCAAAACAATTGGGAAGTTTTTGGGCCGTTCTTATAAGGTAGTGGCAAGTTTAGGTCACGTGCGCGATTTACCTAAGAGCCGGATGGGGGTTGATATTGAGAATGATTATCAACCTGATTATATTTCAATCCGGGGTAAGGGCGACGTAATTAAGGAATTACGGAAAGACGCTAAAAATGCAAAAGCAGTCTATCTTGCATCTGATCCCGATCGTGAAGGGGAAGCGATTGCTTGGCACGTTTCAAATATTCTTAAGCTTGATGACTCTGAAAAGAATCGGGTAACGTTTAACGAAATTACTAAAGATGCGGTTAAGGAAGCCTTCAATGAACCACGAACTATTAACATGGATCTTGTCGATGCCCAACAAGCACGACGGGTTCTTGATCGGTTGGTGGGTTATTCCATCAGTCCGATCCTATGGAAAAAGGTTAAGAAGGGGTTAAGTGCCGGTCGTGTTCAATCAGTTGCCCTGAATTTAATTATCCAGCGAGAAAACGAAATTAGGAATTTTAAGCCTGAAGAGTACTGGACGATTGATGCCGAATTTAAACATAATCGTGAAAAGTTTAAAGCAGCCTTTTTTGGCGAAAACGGGAAGAAAGTTAGCTTAAAAAATAATGATGATGTTCAACGAATTTTAGGCAAACTTGATAAGAATAAAGAATTTGCAATTACCAAAGTGACTAAACGGGAGCGTAAGCGTCAACCGCAACCACCGTTTACCACCTCCACGATGCAACAAGATGCTAACCGTCGTTTGAACTTCCGTACACGGAAAACAATGATGACTGCTCAAATGTTGTATGAAGGGATTGATATTAAGCAAGGAGCACCTGTCGGCTTGATCACTTATATGCGGACTGACTCTACCCGAATTGCCTCAATTGCCAAACATGAGGCCTCTAAGTTTATTCATGAGGAATATGGTGGTGAATACGCTGCAGTTAAGCCAATTAAGGGCAAGTTGCCTGAGGGCGCTCAAGATGCTCACGAAGCTATCCGTCCAACGTCTGTTTTTCGGACACCTGCTAAAATGAAGCCATACCTGACTAATGATCAATATAAGCTGTATAGTTTGATCTGGTCACGGTTTGTTGCTAGTCAGATGACACCGGAAGTTATTGATACGATGAATGTCAACCTGCAGCAGAATAACGTTGATTTTCGCGCATCCGGTTCAAAGGTAAAGTTTGCTGGGTTTACGAAGGTATATAAGCGGGGGAAGGAAAAGGATAACCTGCTTCCTGAACTAAAAGAGGGCGATAATGCTCAAATGATCAGTGATGATCCTGCCCAACACTTTACACAACCTCCTGCACGGTATACTGAAGCTGCCTTAATTAAGACGCTTGAAGAAGACGGGGTTGGTCGTCCTTCAACCTATGCACCAACACTTGATACGATTCAGCGTCGTTATTATGTTCGACTAGTTTCACGGCATTTTGAGCCAACGGAATTAGGAGAAATTGTTAATACCATTATTGAAAAGCAGTTTCCAGATATTGTTAATGCCAAATTTACTGCCGATGTTGAAGATAAACTCGATCAAATTGAAGAGGGAAAGCAAAATTGGGTTCGAGTTGTCGATAGTTTCTATCAACCATTTTCTAAGGAAGTTAGTACCGCTGAGAGCGAAGTCGCTAAGATTGAAATGAAAGACGAACTTGCTGGGATGGATTGTGACATTTGTGGTGCTCCAATGGTAGTTAAAATGGGCCGTTATGGTAAGTTTTATGCTTGCTCACGGTTTCCTGAATGTCGAAATACAAAAGCAATTGTTAAGGATACCGGGATTACTTGTCCAAAATGTGGCCAAGGAACGGTTGTTGAACGGAAGTCAAAAAAGAATCGTGTGTTCTATGGTTGTTCACGTTATCCTGATTGTGACTTTGTTTCCTGGGATAAGCCAATCGGACGAAATTGCCCAAAAGATGGTCACTTCCTAGTTGAAAAGAAGATCAAGGGTGGTACTCAAGTCGTTTGTCCAAATGGCGATTACGAGGAAACCCCGCAAAAATAGTATAGTAAAACCGTTTTCATGATTTTTACTAAATTTTACTATTTTACTAATTTAAAAGAACTCCCTAATTTGCTATTATGCGGTTAGAGAGCTTTTTTACTAAGGAGAAATGGTACTATGATTAAGCTAGAAAACAATGATTTGACTGTTGAGATTGCTGAGCTAGGAGCCCAATTACATAGTATTCGGCGGAATGATAACCAAATTGAATATCTGTGGCAGGGAGATCCAGCTTCATGGAAACGTCAAGCACCAATTCTTTTCCCATTTGTTGGTCGGTTAAAGGATGATCAATATGAATTTGCTGGAAAAACATACCACCAAACCCAGCATGGTTTTGCCCGGGATCGTGAATTTAAGGTTATTGATCAGACTTCTTCTCAGGTTACTCTTGAACAAACCGATAGTGAAGAAACGTTAAAGGTCTTTCCATTTGCCTTTAGCCTCCGTGTCATTTATAAATTAGTTGATGATCAATTAAAGGTTTGCTACTCGGTTACTAATCCTGATAGTAATCATTCACTAGTTTATGCAATTGGTGCTCATCCTGGCTTTAATATGCCACTGAGCGCTCAGGGTTCCTTCGAACAAGTTCAACTTAGTGTTTCTCCCGCTGAAAAGTATTCACGTGTTGTATTAGATGGCCCTTATAATGATTCACAGAACCCAATCATGATTGACATGCAAAAGCCAATGACAATTAGTCATGAACTATTTGACAACGATGCAGTAATTTTTGAAACAGGTGGTACAAGGTTTACCGCAACCTTAACTGATCCAATTAATAATCACGGTGTTCATGTTCATACTCTTGGGACCCAGCATGTTGGTGTTTGGTCACCATACCCAACTAAAGCTAATTTAGTTTGTGTAGAACCATGGTGGGGAATTGCCGATAATGTTAACGCAGATGGTAAACTATTGCATAAACAGGGAATGCATCGTTTAGCACCACAAGATAATGCTAAGTATGAGTTTAGTATTCAACCATTTTAAGGTTATAGCCTAAAAAAAGAAGTTCGAGAATTTAAGTTTTGAGTTCTCGAACTTCTTTTACTTATGGTGTTTTTGTTTTAGATAATAAACGAGGCCAAAACTTACCAGTGACTCATTGCCAGTAATAATTCGAATAATATTACTTTTATGTCGCCAAAGAACCAGTGCAGTTAAAATTCCAGCAACGCAGCTAAGGATTAGATCGTGCTCACAAAGCGCAATGATAAATATTGAGGTAATTCCAACGATACTGGCACAGCTGGCCATACTTGTTAGTAACAAAGTGGTGATAAAGATTGCACAGGCAAGGGCAAATAGTGGCGGATTGTAAGCCAGTAAAATCCCTGCACTAGTTGCCACTGCTTTACCGCCATGAAAATGGTCAAAAACTGAAAAAGTATGTCCTAATGAGGCAAAAATCCCAATTAATAATGGATTTACCGAATGAGAAACGCCTAAAAGATATGGCTGACTAGCTGCGAGCGTTCCTTTTAGAACATCCATTAGGAGAACTACCACTCCAGCTTTAGGTCCTAATTCACGGAAAGTATTCGTGGTTCCAATATTACCACTGCCAAGCTTTCGAATATCTTTGTGGTAAAAGGTTTGACCAATCCACAAGCCTGATGGAATAGCTCCCAAAAGATAGGCAACGATTACCATCCCAATTATTTTAATTGTCATTCAATTTACTCCTTAAAAATAACTACCCACTAAAGATAGCACGAAATCATGTTAGAAACCATTAGAGAACCTATTTTTAAAATTGTGGTTTGCAAAATAAGGATTAAATGAAGTATTATCGTTATTGTTAAAGATTGTAGTATTACTATTACAATCCCGTTCGAACTAAGGTATAATATATAAATCGAACGGATGTTCAAAATGAAGAGGGAGGTCATTTTGTGGCCACAAAAAAAGAAACGTATGATGCATCGTCAATTCAAGTTTTAAAAGGACTTGAGGCCGTTCGGAAACGACCAGGGATGTATATTGGATCTACAGATTCACGAGGATTGCACCACCTCGTATACGAAATTGTTGATAATGCAGTGGATGAAGCATTATCTGGTTACGGTGACGAAATTAACGTTACGATTGAAGAAGACAATTCAATTACGGTTCAGGATCATGGTCGGGGAATGCCTGTAGGAATGCACGCTTCCGGGAAACCGACACCTGAAGTAATTATGACGGTTCTTCATGCTGGTGGTAAGTTTGGTCAATCGGACGGTTATAAGACTTCTGGTGGACTTCATGGGGTTGGTGCTTCAGTAGTTAACGCCTTATCGACCAACCTAACTCTAACAATTGTTCGTGATCATGAACGCTACCAAGAAAAATTTAAGGATGGTGGCCAGCCGATTGGTACCTTAAAAAAACTCGGTCATACAAATGCCGGAAATGGGACAACGGTATCTTTTAAGCCTGATCCGAGTATTTTTACGACAACTGTCTATGATTACAATACCTTAGCAAATAGGTTGCGGGAGTCTGCCTTTTTGTTAAAGGGGATTAAAATTGTTCTAACTGATAAGCGGAAGGATCACGAGAAACAAGATATCTTTCAATACAAGGAAGGTATTCAAGAATTTGTTGCCTATCTGAATGAAGGTAAAGATACTTTAGGAAAGGTTTTATACTTTGATGGTAGCCAGGATGGCGTTGAAGTTGAGGTTGCTGCCCAGTATAATGATGGTTACTCTGAATCATTACTTTCCTTTGTTAATAATGTTCGCACACCAGATGGCGGAACGCATGAAGCTGGATTTAGGAGTGCTTGGACCAAGACTTTTAATGAGTACGCCCATAAGGTTGGATTGTTGAAAGATAAGGACAAGAACCTTGAAGGAAGCGATGTTCGTGAGGGACTGACTGCTGTTGTTTCTGTTCGGATTCCTGAACGGATTTTGCAATTTGAAGGACAGACAAAGGATAAGCTAGGGACTCCAGAAGCGCGAAAAATTGTGGATTCCATTGTTAGCGAGCAGCTCGGTTATGCGCTAATGGAGAATGGCGATTTTGCCCAGATGCTGATTCGAAAGTCAATTAAGGCCCGTGAAGCTCGTGAAGCAGCACGAAAGGCAAGAAACCAGGCTCGTGGTGGCAAACGTAAGAGTCGAAAAGAACGAAACCTTTCTGGGAAACTAACCCCAGCACAATCAAAGAATGCTAAAAAGAATGAATTATTCTTGGTCGAAGGGGATTCTGCTGGTGGTTCTGCAAAGCAGGGGCGTGACCGAAAATACCAAGCCATTTTACCGTTACGAGGAAAGGTCTTAAATACTGAAAAGGCCAAACTTGATGATGTGTTAAAGAATGAAGAACTGAACACAATTATCTATACGGTTGGTGCAGGTGCTGGTTCTGAGTTTAATGTTGAAGATTCAAATTACGACAAAATTATCATTATGACGGATGCCGATGATGATGGAGCACATATTCAAATCTTATTATTGACATTCTTCTATAAGTACATGCGGCCAATGATTGAGGCGGGAAAAATTTATATTGCATTACCGCCGTTATATCGCTTACAAACAGGTCGGGGTGCAAAAACCAAGATCACCTATGCATGGACCAATGATGAATTAACAGAGCTAACCAAGAAGGCTGGAAAAAGTGCCCAACTGCAACGGTTTAAGGGACTTGGTGAAATGAATGCCGATCAATTATGGGAAACAACAATGAATCCTGAAACACGGACGTTGATTCAGGTACGAATTGAGGATGCCGAATTAGCTGAACGTCGGGTAACAACTTTAATGGGAAATAAGGTTGAGCCGCGACGGGAGTGGATTGAAGATAATGTTCACTTTACTCTTAGTGACGATAAAGAATCGGATGAATTAGTGGAGAATAAGGGGCACTTGTCAAACCATAATGAGCAACCACCAAAAACTAAAAAGACTTTTAACCAAGAAGCACTTTTTTAGGTAAGAAGAAAGGAACATTATAGTGAGAGACGGTAAAATTGAAAAAATGACTTTGGAACAATTGATGGGGGATCGTTTTGGTCGTTATTCAAAGTCAATTATTCAAGAACGGGCATTGCCTGATATTCGGGATGGCTTGAAGCCAGTTCAACGACGGATCTTATTTGCAATGAATAAGGATGGAAATACCTACGATAAGGGATTTCGGAAATCAGCAAAGTCCGTTGGTAACGTTATGGGGAATTTTCACCCCCACGGAGATAGTTCAATTTACGAAGCTCTAGTTCGTCTAAGTCAAGATTGGAAGCTTCGAGAACCATTAATTGAAATGCACGGGAATAATGGTTCAATGGATGGTGATCCAGCTGCAGCAATGAGATATACGGAAGCGCGGTTAAGCAAAATTGCTGGGTTGATGCTTCAGGACATTGACAAAGATACCGTTGAAATGACGTTAAACTTTGATGATACCGAAAAGGAACCAACAGTTTTACCAGCGCGGATTCCTAACCTTCTTGTTAATGGTGCTACCGGTATTTCAGCAGGATACGCAACGGAAATACCAACGCATAACCTCGGGGAAGTATTGGACGCTTTGGTTTATCTCCTAAATAATCCAGATGCAAGTTTGGAGAAACTAATGGAATTTATTCCGGGCCCCGATTTTCCAACTGGGGGAATTATTCAGGGAATTGACGGTATTCGAAAGGCTTATCAAACAGGGCGGGGACGAATCGTTGTCCGTGCTAGAACTGAGATTGAAACTCTTCGAGGTGGCCGCCAACAAATTAACGTAACTGAAATTCCTTATGAGGTTAATAAAGCCCAATTAGTTAAGCGGATCAATGATCTCCGTCTAGCTAAAAAGGTGGAAGGAATTGCTGAAGCACGTGATGAAACTGATCGTAGCGGTCTACGGATTGCCATCGAGTTGAAACGCGGAGCTAATGCCCAGGGAATCCTTAATTATCTTCTCAAAAATACTGATTTGCAAATCAACTACAATTTCAATATGGTTGCAATTGATGAGCAGCGGCCAATGCGAGTAGGGTTAAAACGAATTTTGATCTCGTATCTTTCCTTCCAGAAACAGATTATTCGTCGGCGAACACAATTTAACCTAAATAATGCTCAACATCGTCTCCACATTGTTGAAGGATTGATTAAAGCTTTATCAATCTTGGATCAAGTAATTAAGACTATTCGTGGAAGTAAAAATCGCAAAGATGCCAAGGAGAACCTGATTAACCAATATGCATTCTCCGCGGAACAAGCAGAAGCAATTGTTACCCTGCAGCTTTATCGGTTAACGAATACCGATGTTACTGAGCTCAAGGATGAGCAGAAAAAGTTAAACCAGCAAATTGAAGAATTCCAATTGATCTTAACGAATGACCAAGAATTGGCTAATGTTTTACGGAGAGAAATGTTAGCAATTAAAAAGGAATTTGGTAATCCGCGGCGGACAAAGATTGAAAGCCATGTAGAGAAGTTAAGGGTTGATACTAAAGTAACGGTAGCAAAAGAAGATGTTATCCTCTTGGTTTCTCACGCGGGATATATTAAGCGGTCAAGCGTGCGCTCATTTAAGGCATCACCAATAGACGAAAACGGTCTTCGTGAAGATGATTATCCGATTCTAATCCAGCAAACAAATACTTTAGCGCACTTATTTATGTTTACCAATCTTGGGAATGTCATTTACCGACCTGTCCATGAAATTACTGATGCTCGGTGGAAAGACACTGGAGAACATATTTCACAGACAATTGGTTTAGCAGAAAATGAGCATATTATAAAAGCAATGGTCTTTGATAAGCTGGATCAGCCAGGAACCATCATTATGGGAACTAGTGACGGTCAAATTAAGCAATCGGCATTTACAGACTATAAGCCGGGAAGTCGTTATAAGAGTCGAACAACAACTGGAATTAAGTTGAAGAGCGATGAAGCTAGATTAGTAAGTGTTGATTATTATGAACCAACAAATGAAAACCGGTCACTCCTAGTCATTAGTCATGAAGGATATGCGGTTCGGTTTGATGTCGATGATGTTCCTGTTACTGGTTTAAGAACTGGTGGTGTTCGGGCAATAAACTTGAAAGATGATGACTATGCCACCGACTATACTCTTGTTTCTGAAGGTCAAAACTTGGCAATGATTACCCAACGTGGTGCCTTTAAGGAAATGGCAAGTTCTGAAATTGAAACAGGAGCGCGTGCTCGTCGTGGAGAATTAGTAATCCATAGAATTAAGAATCACCCTCATAAAATTGTTGACTTCTTGGCTTATGATCCAGATAAGCATGATGTTCTTGAAATTATTACTGATCGACCTGCTTTCCAGGATGTTGCAGTAGATGATCACCACCTTGGAACCGCTAAATCAAACGGAACATTTGTTGTTGATACTGACACACAAGGGACACCTGTAAAATTAAGGCGTAAAAAGGTTAATGTCCTAAATGAAGAGCCAGTAAACCAGGAGAATTAATAATCTTTCTATACTTTTATTTGTTTTCTGTGAGATATTTTATAATTATCTCACCAAGTTAGGACTTCCATGATAGAATAGAAAGCGTAGATTGTTTCATGTCTTAGTATTTGCGGACAATATCGAAACAAACAGGAGGAATTTTAAATGAGTAACAAAGAATTAGTTTTTGGTCATCAGAATCCAGATACTGATGCGATTACAGCTGCAATGGCTTTCTCATACTTTCAAAATCAATTAGGTTACGAAACCGAAGCTGTTGCTCTTGGTGAACCTAACGACGAAACAAAGTATGCTTTAGATCACTTTGGGATGAAGGCACCTCGAGTTGTTAAGACCGTTGCAAATGAAGTTGACAAGGTTATGCTTGTTGACCATAACGAACCACAACAAAGTGTTAGTGATCTTGATAAGGTTACAGTTACTCACTTGGTTGATCACCACCGAATTGCTAACTTTAACACTGCTCAACCACTTTGGATTACTGCTCGTCCATATGGTTGTGTAAGCACGATTATTACTGAATTATTCCAAGAAAAGCACATTAATATTCCAGCAAACCTTGCCGGGATGATGCTTTCAGCAATTATTTCAGACACATTGATTTTGAAGTCACCAACCACAACCGATCATGACCGTGAAGCTGTTAAGTACTTGGCAAAGATCGCTGGTGTTGAAGACTATGAAAAGTACGGGATCGACATGTTGAAGGCCGGCACTAACATTGCTAAGAAGACAGATAACGAAATCGTTGATGGTGATGCTAAGACATTTGAACTTGGCGGTACTAAGTTACGGATCGGCCAAGTTAATACTGTTGACTTAGATGACGTCTTCTCCCGTCAAGCTGATCTTGAAAAGGAAATGCACAATTTAATGGATCAAAATGGTTACGAGACCTTTGTATTAATGGTTACTAACATTTTGAACAGCGATACTGACCTCTTTGTTGTTGGTGATCACACTGATACAGTTGAAAAGGCCTTTGGTAAGAAGCTTGATAACAAGCGGATGAACTTACCAGGTGTTGTTTCCCGGAAGAAGCAAGTTGTTCCTCCATTGACAGACGCTTTTGAAGGATAATAACTTTATTTCTTTAATCGTTAGCATTTAATTTAATAATGCAATAAAGTGAAAAACTCCTATAATAAGGTATTAAATTATTCTTATTATGGGAGTTTTATTTATGGAGTTTGAATTTTCACTTGCAAACGAGAAGGACCTGCCAAGAATTGTCGATATTTATAATCAGATCATCCCATCTCGCCTTGCTACTGCTGATCTAGAGCCAGTAACTGTTGCGGAGCGAGAAGCATGGTATCACTCATTTACCAAGACCCATCCATTATGGGTTATTAAAAATAACGAGCAAAAGGTGGTAGGCTGGGTAGGGCTTGAACCATTTTATGGTCGGGCGGCCTATGAGCATACCTGTGAAATAGCAATTTATATTGATAAGAGTGTTCGACATCATGGCCTTGGAACACAAGCAATTAATTTTGTGATCAGTCAATTACCTCAACTAGGAATCACAGCAATTGTAGCCTATATTTTGGTCATAATTTGCCAAGTTTAGGATTATTCAAATCATTTCATTTTACAGAATGGGGAAGACTACCTCGAGTAGCAGAACTTGATGGCGTTCAGCGGGACCTCATAATAATGGGGAGAAGGTTTGACTAGAAGTAGCTTTATATATCTACTAACTTAATCTAAAATACTGGTTGACAAATATTAGAATATGATTAAAATAATTAGTAATTACTGAAAGGAGGAACACAATGATGAATGCTTTGATTCAATCAAATATTAAAGCGTATGCCTTCTGGTTTAGCGATTAATTATCCGCTAACCAGCAGTGCTCTTCATTGTGCGTTCCCGGATAGTTGTTAATCTTAAACCATCCGGGGCTCTACTAATTCTGACTTAGTCATTACAGTCCTGGATGGATTATAACCATCGAGGACTTTTTATTTTGGAGGGAAAATTATGCCAACTACTAAGTCACAATTATTAAATAACTTGAATACGAATTTCGGTCGATTAAAGCCAGTGGGAATCCGGGAGTTTGATTACAAGGCTAGTGCAATTCCTGGGATCATTAAATTAACGCTTGGAGAACCTGATTTTAACGTTCCTGAGGTGATGAAAAAGGCAGCAATTGATAGTATTGAAAACAATGATTCTCACTATGCACCAGGTAGCGGATCCATTCAATTACGGAAAGCAATCGCCAAATTTATGGCAGATCGGTATGGACTAACTTATGATCCAACAAATGAAATTGCTGTAACGGTTGGGGCAACTGAAGGAATTTATGCTTCACTATCAGCCTTAGTCAATCCGGGGGATGAAGTTTTAATTACTACCCCAACTTTCCCGTTATACATGGCAGTAACGACTATTCTTGGCGGAAAACCCGTTGAAATCAACACTAGTAATGACCAGTTTGTTCTAACACCTGAAAGGCTCCGTCAAGTAATTGCTGAACATCCCAATGCCAAAGCAATTATCTTAAATTACCCGTCAAACCCAACCGGAGTAACCTATACTCGTGAGCAGATTCAACAGTTGGCAACTGCAATTGACAAAACCAATTTAGTTGTCATTGCGGATGAAATATACTCAGAATTAGTTTACAGTGGACATCATACTTTGATTGCGGAATTTATCCCGGGACAAACCTTAGTCTTAAATGGAGCTTCAAAGTCACAAGCAATGACTGGGTACCGGGTTGGCTTTATTGCAGGACCACAAGAATTGATGAAGCCGGTCTCTGCCATTCATGCCATGATGGTTACCGCTGCTGCAGATCCAATGATGGCAGCGGCAGCTAAAGGCTTTGCCAGTGAAGAAGGTAAGCAAGCTACCCTAGAAATGAAGGCAGCTTACAAGCAGCGCCGTGATACCTTAGTTCCGGCATTACGCGAGCTCGGCTTTGAAATTACTAACCCTAATGGAGCTTTTTATGTCTTTGCTAAATTACCAGAACGTTTTGGAACCGATGATGTGAAATTTGCTACTGAACTGGCTGAGCAAGGAAAAGTCGCTGTAATTCCTGGATCATACTTTGGGGCTGGTGGTAGTGGCTACCTAAGAATTAGTTACGCAACAAGCATGGCGGATATTGAGGAAGCAATTAGACGAATTAGCCAATTTGTAAAGGAGGACTAGCCAATGACCGAAATTTTAATGACTAGTGTACGGGATGATGAGCAAGCGGCAATCAAGGAATTTGCCGGGGAGAACGATGTTGAAATTATTACTACCGAAAAATTAATTGATGATGCCGTTGACCTGACCAAGGATGTTGATGGCCTGGTTATTCAACAACGAAGTAAGCTGCCCACATCAATCTACGCTAAACTACGTGAGAATGGCTTGAAACAAATTGCCACCCGAACTGCGGGCTTTGATATGATTGATCTTGCTGAAGCGCAGGCCAACAATTTAACGGTAACGAATGTCCCAGCCTATTCGCCAAGAAGTGTTGCCGAACACGCGCTAATGCAGATTTTTCGGTTATTAAGGAAAGCTTACCGGTTTGATGCTCAGGTAGCGGCTAATGATTACCGGTGGTTTAGCGATGAACAAGCGATGGAAATCCATACAGCAACCATTGGAATTATTGGTGTTGGTCGAATTGGCGAAACGTTAGCTAAACTATTAAAAGCTTTAGGAGCAACGGTTCTAGGGTTTGATACTAACCCGCGAGGAGAAATGAAAGGGACCATTGAATACGTTACAAAAGAAGAACTTTTACAGCGGTCAGATGTGGTATCATTGCACGTTGACCTTAATCCGACCTCGGTTGGTTTACTCACTGCTAAGGATTTTGCTTTGATGAAACCGAGTGCTGGTTTAGTAAATGCTAGTCGGGGGCCAGTAGTTAATACGGCTGATTTAGTAGCTGCACTGAAAGCAAAACAAATAGCCGCAGCTGCCTTGGATACCTTTGAGGGTGAAAATGAGGTTGTTATGACTGATCGTCGGCAAATCGGCCTTGGCGATGTACCGTTGGTTGCTGAACTTCATTCAATGGATAATGTAATTCTGACTCCGCATATAGCTTTCTTTACGAATTTAGCCGTAAAGAATATGGTTGATTTTGCCCTTGAAGATGTTTTAACAGTTCTTGCAGGAAAAAAGTCACCGCATGAAGTGAACTGATCCTATTAAGTTAGCCGCTTTTGCAGAATAGGGTAGGTTAGTTTTCTCATTTGTTTTTAATTTTAATAAATATATGTTAGAATACCTACAATTTATAATCTGTACCAATAAAATTTTGATGTTGGTAGGCTACGAAAGAGGTTGATATAGATGAGTTTAGACACAGCAATCTTTGCGGGCGGATGCTTCTGGTGCATGGTCCAGCCATTTGATACTTATCCGGGAATTAAATCAGTCATTTCTGGATATACTGGAGGACATGTCCCTAATCCAACCTATGAAGAAGTTTGTTCAGGAAAGACCGGACATACTGAGGCGGTCAAAATTACCTTTGATCCTGATGTGATTTCATATGATGATCTGGTAACTATTTATTGGCATCAAACTGACCCAACTGATGCTATGGGACAATTTCAGGATCGTGGGGATAATTACCGGCCAGTAATCTTTGTTAATAGTCCTCAACAACGTGAAATTGCTGAAAAATCAAAGGCTGCTCTTCAAGCTAGTGGACAATTTGGAAATGATAAAATTGTTACTCAAATTGAAGATGCTAAACCTTTTTATCCAGCAGAGGATTATCATCAGGACTTCTACAAGAAGAATCCAGAACGGTACGCTCTTCAAGAAGCCGGCGGTAGGGAACAATTTAAGCAGCAACATTGGAATAACAAGGATTAATAAAAAAACTCTCGTGACTTTTTACAGTGTGAAGTCACGAGAGTTTTCTTTATCTAGCTGGATAGATAAATTTAACAAGATTATGATGCTTATTAGTTTTGTTGATTATCATTTAATTTCATTTAGTCATCCCCTAGTCGACATTTAAATTAACATTACCAAGTTGGTGATCAAAATTGACAGCCCAATGTCCTTCCTTGAGATGGGGTGGTAACACGAACGTTCCGGAAGAAACCAGTTGACCTTCCTTAAATTGCTTACCTTGTTCTTCAAGCTTTTTGACAAGCCATTGAAGGGATTTAAGCGGATTACCAAGAACCTCTTTTGAATCACCTTCATCGAGCTTTTGATCATCAAGGAAGAGTTCGGCATGGACCGTTGCAACATCAGCGACATCCTTGAAAACTTTTGTTGAAGGAACCTCTTTCCCATAAACAACTAATCCGCCAACAGCACAATCTGACATGACATTGTATTTACCGAGACTCGGGAACCAATCCTTAAACCGAGAATCCGGTACTTCTAGTGCACCCGCAACCGTTGTCTTGTTTAAGAGATCCTCTAGTGAATCATTGCTCGTTAAGTCTGTAGTTGCACGAAAGGCTAATTCAACTTCGACCAATGGTTCCATTAAGTCATTTAAGCTGACGTTTGCTGGTGCAGGGAGAAAACGACGATTAACTTGTTGACCATATAAGGGTGAATCAGCGTCAAACATATCTTGGGTTTGTTTACTTGTCAGTGAAACTTTGTATCCGCCAACGGGAACACCCTTAAGACGCATCACCTCATCTTGGACAGCATATGCAGTTTCATCATCTTCTACAACACTTTTCCAGTCTTTTTCTTCTAGTGGTTTGCCAGTTAGGGTTGCATCGTAAAGGGCCATTGCGAATTCTTTTTGGTTAGCGTTTAATGTTGTCATAATTGATTCCTCCAATTTTAGTTATTTATGATTCTCATCACCATCAAAAATGCCAACACTGATGAGAATCATTATTCTTAATTATTCCTTGAATGTTGCTAATGTCGCTAATATCACTATCTTTCATGATCCTCACCTCACTTAAAATAAATTTCAAAGTAAACAAAAACCCATCAAGCACATTTGAATATGCTTGAAGGGCGACGTTGCCGCGGTACCACCTTCATTTATGGAAAGAGTCCACATCTTGAACCAGACAAATTTATCTGGAGCCAGGATAATGGTCGGCAGCCAGGCAACCTTACTTAGTTCAGGAGCCAATTCACAGGGGATTTAACATTGATTAACGTTGCTTAGTTCACACCAGCCACTAAGTCTCTGAACCAGTTAATCAAGTTACTTCCTGTTCGGTATCTTTAACGTGTTTACATTTGATGCTTCGTATTCTACTCATTAAATTTTAATCTGTCAACCATAAAATTTAATTTTTTCTTGTTTTGGTAATACCTTATATGAAGAAATTAAATTTATAGATTATTCAGGAACTTATGAAACTTAATTAGGGGGTTCACAAGTCGACTTTTGTATTGTATACTACTCAACAATTACAAAATGATGAGAAAGAGGAGTGGTAACTATGTTTAAATTTTCAAAAAGAGTTCCTGCTGACGGGACAGATGCTGTTGGTGCAATCTTAAAAGCGGCGGCTGACCCGAAAATCATTTCATTTGCGGGTGGATTACCGGCTCCTGAACTATTTCCAGTTGAGGGGATGAAAGAAGCAACGGATAAGGTTTACGCTGAGCATGGCCAGCAAGCTTTGCAATACGGTGCTGCTAAGGGAGTAACTGAACTCCGTGAATTAATCCTTAAACGAGTAAAGGAAAAGGAGAATATTGATGCCAAACTAGAGAACGTCATGGTAACAACAGGTTCTGAACAAGCAATTGATTTGGTCGGAAAGGCATTTGTAAATCCGGGAGATACAGTTCTTGTCGAAGAACCAACTTACCTTTGTGCGCTTGACGTTTTCCGTTCATACGGTGCTAATTTTGTTAGTGTGCCAATGGATGATGACGGGATGAAGATGGATGCCCTGGAAGAAGCTCTGAAGGCTCATCCAGAAACAGCACTGGTCTATACAGTGCCAAACTTCCAAAACCCAACTGGGCGGACAATGCCAGCAGAACGACGAAAAAAGTTTGCAGAGTTGGCAGCAAAATACGATGTTCCGGTTCTTGAAGATAATCCATACGGTGATATTCGCTTTGCAGGAGAACATGTTCCTTCTGTTAAGTCATTTGATCATGCCGGAAAAGTCTTTTACATGAGTACGTTCTCAAAGATTCTTGCTCCTGGGTTCCGTCTTGGCTGGTTAGTAGCGGATCCAAAAGTAATTGAAAAATTAACCGTGCTAAAGCAATCTGCTGATCTCCATACGGATAACCTTGTTCAGTATGTAGTTACTGAATTCTTTAAGGAAAATGATGTTGATGCCCATGTTAAGGAAATTAGTGACCTTTATGGGAAGCGGAAGCAACTAATGATTGACGGAATTAAGAAATACTTCCCGAAGGATGTTAAGTATACCGATCCAGAAGGTGGAATGTTCCTCTGGGTTGAAGTCCCTGGTGTCACTGATACTGTTGAACTCTTTAAACAGTGTCTTGAACACAATGTTGCCTTTGTCCCTGGTGACCCGTTCTTTGCTGGTAAGCCACAACCAGGAACATTCCGGTTGAACTACTCCAACATGCAGGAAGACCAGATTGAAGTCGGATTGAAGCGACTTGGCGAAGCACTTTCACAAGCTCTTGAAGCATAATTATCAAATAGTTCTTAAAGTTTGCTAATAGTGATCTTTAAGAACTATTTGCGTTTAAAAGCCCCATCTTTCTTTGTTTGGCAGATAATTGTAAAATATAAGATAACTAGATAAACGGAAGAAGTATTAGAAAGGGTTAGAATTATGCGTAAACCATTTATTGTAGCTAACTGGAAGATGCACAAAAACGTCCAGGAATCAGTTGACTTTGTTAAACAAATTAAATCAAAGCTTCCTGATCCTAATAAAATGGAGGTTGGAATTGCAGCACAAGCTTTTGCGTTGCCAAGTATGGTCGAAGCAGCAGGTAATTCAGGACTGAGGATTATTGCTCAAAATGCTGCTGCTGAATATTCTGGGCCATATACAGGTGAAGTAAGTCTTCGTGGCTTAGCAGATGCTGGTGTATCATATGTAATGTTAGGCCATATTGAGCGCCGTCGATTATTTGGTGAAACTAATGCCAGTGTGCACAAAAAGGTTCAAGCAGCTCTGCAACGTGGTGTTACCCCAATTATTTGTACCGATGAAACAATGGTCCAACAAGTAGTAAATAACGAAATTCATTATGTTTTTCACCAGTTAATGACGGTCCTTCATGGTGTTTCGTTGGATCAGATTAAGCGAGTAGTTATTTCTTACGAACCAAGCTGGGCAGTTGGGGCTGGTCAA
Source organism: uncultured Lactobacillus sp. (assembly GCA_946487795.1). Lineage (GTDB taxonomy): Bacteria > Bacillota > Bacilli > Lactobacillales > Lactobacillaceae > Limosilactobacillus > Limosilactobacillus kinnaridis. The sequence continues at coordinate 28,578 of CAMLUN010000008.1, forward strand.
CACGCTAATCCCACTTTAGCCGAAGAAGGATGCCGGCTAATTCGGCAAACAATTGCTGAATATTATAGCTATGAAATTGCGGATAAGATCCGCATCCTCTACGGTGGCAGTGTTAATCCTAATAACATTAAGGATATTATTGATAAACCCGATATTGATGGTGCGTTAATCGGTCGGGCAAGTTTGGACCTGGATAATTTCCTAAAAATGATTTCCAACGCTCAGTTAACGCTAAAAGAGGAATAAAAAAGTTCCTGGTACTCAATTTACGAATACTAGGAACTTTTAATTTAGGTTAAACCATTAGCTTACTTGCTTATCGTCGTCCTTCTTCAACTCTTCACGAGTCTTAACGTCATTAACATGTAATTCGAACTTGACCAATTTCAAGCCAGTCATTTTATCTAAGGCACTGTCAATCTCTTTACAGACTGCTTCAAAAATTTCTGGTGCGCTCTTACCGTATTCGATTGTCGCGTCCATTTTAATTGCAACTTGTTTTTCACCCACATCGGCATTGATCCCTTTGGTCATATTATTGCCGGATGAAACTTTATCCGCAAATTCAGAGAACATGTTGCCATCAAGAGAGATGATTCCTGGAACTCGGGTAGCTGTGATCCCGGCAATCTTTTCAATTACACTGTCGTCAAAAGTTAGGTGTTGGTCAACGTTAGTTTTAGTAGCTTGGTTTGTGTTTGTAGTTGTCATGATTAATTCCTCCTTAGAAATTATTCGGCAAGTTTAGCACTTAATTTATTAACGATTCCCTTAAAAGAGAATCCAATGAGGTCTAAGACAAGACCGATTAAAGCGAAGATCGCAGTAGTTAGAAGAATGCCAATTGCTGTCCAGAATCCCCAAACGGTCCAACTAATACTGAGAACTAATCCCGTAATCGCACCAATGAGAGCAAGTTTCATTGTTATCCCTCCTTGTTAAACGACTGTGACTGATTTTTTGTGACTATAAGGTTGAAGGCGAACTCGTAATTTACGAAGCCCGATAGCAAAGTTTGTTTGTAAATTATTTTCGATTGCATCAGTTAAAGAATTCTTCAGCAGTTCTGGATCGGATTGTCCAGAAAGCATTCCGGTAACGGTAACATCTGCTTCTTGACGATTCTTGAGCATTTTAACCTTTGTTGTGGGATTATAGAGACCAAAACTTGATAGGTTAAGGCGAATACTATTTTCCACTGCTGTTTTATCAACTGAGATATGACGAGCACCATCACGAGCAATTACTAATTGTTTACTCGTTGTTGGTCGGAAGATCGAACTCCCAATTACGATTATCGCCATCAGAATGATATAGCTTGCTAAACCAATAATTGTGTATTGTCCGGGGCGGGTTAATAGCCATTGGCTGATTCCTAGTATCCAGGGTTCGTGACGGAAGATCCAGAGAAGGATTACAATACCGCCGATTAGTCCCTGAATTAGCATTGCTATTGTAATCCACCATTTTTTCCAATTAGCCATTAAAGAATCACTCCTTTCTATGTCTGCAGGCTTCTGTTTTAATGTCTTAACTTTAACATGGATGAAAGGGCTTTACAGTAGATTATTAATGGACATAAGGCTTTCTTATACGGGTGATCATTAATTCTTCACAGGTGTTTACAAATGGGGTATAAATTAGCAAAAAAGACCATTTTTGATTAATAATCTGCTATGATTAGAGTGATTTAATTCTAATTGGAGATGATAAAATGCAAATTCGGAAAGCAACACAAAAAGACTTAGACACTATTCTAGAAATACTTCGTGATGGACGCAATCAATTGGCTGAACGTGGTGTTGATCAATGGCAGGGCGACTATCCAAACGCTCAGCACATTCAGGAAGATATTGATAATGGCTACTCATATCTCGTCAAATCTGATGATGGGATGACTGTCGGGGCAGTTGCAATCGTCAATTCACCAGATCATGTTTATGATCATATTAATGGTGAATGGCTAATTAATACGACGAACTATGTTACTATTCATCGGGTAGCAATTCACTCAAGTCATGCAGGAAAAGGATACGCATCAAAGCTATTCATTAGCGTGATTGACTACTTAGAAAAACATCGTCCTGATGTGGAATCAATTCGCCTTAGTACGAACGAAAATAATTTGGTAATGCAACACATTGCCGAAAAGAACGGCTTCCAAAAGGTAGGAACGATGCCAGGAGCATACCGTCCTGAAGAACTTTCTTACGTTTATGAGTTGTTAACAAAGACTCACGCGTTAGCTGGCTAATATTCAGATTAAAAATCAAAGGAGACTAGTAAGAGAATAAAAAAATTCTCACTAGTCTCCTTCATTTTATTTATTAATTTGTTGAGCGTAATTTCGAGCGTTATATAGTTCGTAAACAATAATGGTTTCAATTAGAGTAATAATGCAGATTAAGAGAAATGTATATACCTCAGGAAGAACGAAGAGGAGGATTAACAGGATCCATGAAAACCAACTCCACTGGGTTTCAATCTTAATTACTCGTTGAACCCGTTTGGTTGGGGTAATCCTTCCTGAACGTTGAAAAATATCACGAATTTGGGCAAACCATTTAACTTCAAAGAAACTCTCAATCATAAAAATAATGATCAACGTCATTAGGTAAATATGTGCCATGTTTTTAAACTCCTTTAAGCATGATGCAAGGTTAAGTTTAGCTGTTTCATAGTTAATAAGCAAACATCATACTACTTTGCGAGTCTTGCATTAACCCACCGCGAGACAGCAATCGATAATGCAACTCCTAGGGCAAGGGGGATAAAGGCTGTAAAGTTCAAATGACAGACTTCAAATAACATGAACATCGCCATGAGAGGTGCTTGTTGAGAAGCAGTTAGAAAATAGGCCGCTCCAAGTACAGCACACTGGGTAATTGTTACTCCTGGCATAATTTGGACATAGAGCATCCCCAAGAAAACACCGATAACAGCACCAAGTGAAATTGAAGGTGTCAGGATCCCACCATAAGCCCCGCTCTTGATGCTAAGGAGGGTTACCACTGCTTTAGCAATGAAACCGAAAAGAAGGGCTAAAATAACGTTTTTATTGATAGTAGTGGTGCTCATCGCCAATTGAGCTAACCCACGACCATTTCCCATTATTTGCGGGTAGAAAGCAGCCACAATCCCGGTGATGATCCCCATTAACGGTAGCTGGTAGAGGACGTTTTTGGTAACCGCCCGGTGAGCACTTGCCTTTTTAACTCCCAGCTTGAAGTAAGCACCTATAATTCCAAGAAGTGGTGCCAGGATGATTACGATTGGAAGGATCCGTAGTGAAGGAAAATTTTTGGAGCCAACCAAGTAATAGGGCTTATATCCCTTAACAATTGATCCAATTAAAGTTGCGATTACGGACATTGTTAAACTAACAGCGACTACTCGAGCGTTAACTTTCTTGTAAAGTAACTCAATAGCAAAAACCGCACCTGTGATTGGCGCAATATATACCCCCGAGAAACCAGCACCGGCAGCACACGCAATTAGCATTTTTTGGTCTTCTGGGTCAAGCTTTAAGTAACGGTTATTAGCAAAGTGTCGTTCCCATTTCTGAGCAATTGCGGCACCGGCTTCCCGTGGTGCTAATTCACGACCAATGGAATTTCCCGTTCCCACGTAAAAGATCTGTGTAACAACATGAATTAGTGTTTTGACTAACGGCATTGTTTTACCAGTAATTGCTTTACTGATACCGACTGGGCGGTAATTCTTTTGAAGATAGTACCAGACGATTGCAGCAATCGCAGAACCAACAAAAACGGAGATAAATCGGTGCCCTGGACCAACAAAAATATCAACCGGGATCCGATTGCTCTCTTCAAAGTTAAGAAAGTATTTTTCTGATAAATCAAGAAGAATACTTAATAGTAAAGAACTAGTCCCCACGATCACCCCAAGTACAATCGTAGCAATGACTAAAGGAACATTTTTTGAAATCGACTTCATTCTTCTCTCTCCCATGAATATTTATACCTCGTTAGTTTATAACACCAGAAAGCAGAAATAAAGTCTCTCAAGAGAATCAAGTAATTTAGGTGTATGATAAAAGAAAAAGGTAGATCTAGGTGAGCTGAAATGGACAAACAACCGACTAAAAAGGATGCAATTATGTTAATTATTGTTGCCCTCGCTGTGGTAACCATCCAGGGAATTTGTGCGCAGTTAGGTAAGTAGGTGGCGAGATGACGCATTTAGTTAGTAGGAAGCAGTCACTAACTGATTGGCAGCGGGTCCAGTTAGCTCAGCTTGAATATCATGACTGGCACTTGGGAGAAGATGTTTTGTTGCCAGATGGCCAGTTAATTGGTGAAGTGATCAAGGTGATTTGGACGGCCGATGGATTTCGGGCGACAGTAATTCGTTCAGCCGCTTATCCTCAAATAATAGTTCTCTTTCGTGGATCATCTGGCGTTCGGAAAGGTGATCCGACAACGTGGACTAACGAGTGGCTTCGGGTTAACCTCCCAATTGGTAACGCAATTATTAACCAGGTTCCTGATGTTCCTCAGGAGTTATGGACGGCAAGCAAGGAATTTAATCATTTATTAGCTAGTTACCCGCAAATGACCTTCTTCCTTTATGGACACTAATCAATGCACAATTTGCTTTAGCTAACTGTCATTACCCTGAGCGGATTAGTGCAGCGTATCTTTATGAAGGGCCTAATCTTTACTGGTTACTAGATGCCAAGCAACGGCAAACAACAACCCTTCTTCGCTGTCAAATATTTAACTATATTGATCCGCTTGATGTGGTTGCATTAGGGTATATCGATATGGAACATACGATTGGATTACTCCGGGTGATTGATTCGATGATGACTAGCCCAATTAACCAGCATATGTGGGGTGGCTATCAATTTGATAAACAGCAAAATTTACTACTAGAGAATGATTTTTGGCAAAACAGGCGGGCACAAATTGATCAACGACTGATTACTGCAGTTCAAAAATTAAATCAAAATAATGATGAATGGGAGCGTTAAAAGATGAATTTACCATTTATGGATGATGCCACGATTAATTTTTTCAGTGGTAAATTAACTTTAGCTGAGGTTGATGCCTTATTTCGGACAATGCCATATGAATTGGATTATATTAATGCGGATGATGAATATGTTTGGTATTCACCAAATAGCTGGCGTGATGATCAGCGTCTTCATCAGCGCCTTAGTCATAATGTTCTTGGTTGTCATCCCCAACGAGTTGTACCAATGGTTAAGCAGGTCTTAAAAATGTTGAAGACAGAGGAAAAGGATATGGTTGAGTCACCTCAGATAATGGATGGTCAACGAACTTTAATTCGCTATTATGCGATCCGTAAGCCTAATGGTCATTATTTAGGAGCATTACAAGTGACAGAAAATGTTGAACATATCTGTCAGCTTTGTGAGCAACATGTTTTTAAACACGGGATCATAGAGGGACAAGTCATTGATGGTGTTTCATCAGCGTCAATTAATGAAAATAAATAAATCATTTAATATAGAAGGGTGTAATAAAGGCAGAATGAAATTTCTGCTTCTATTACACCCTTTTTGAGCTACGAGTTATTATTTGATTTTAATTTCCAATAAAGTGGGGTTTGCTTTTCCAGTAAGATTAGCAGGATCGCTTTGATAATTACTTGCAATTTGGCTAATGATACCGTTAACTGGCGATTTGAACGTTTCGACTGCTTTACCGCCTTCGATGTCAATCAGCTGTGAGTCAGTAGTAACTTTTTCGCCAATTCGCGGCGTATCTAAAAAGGTAATGGTAGCAAGCTCCTTGATTATCTCTGTACTTAAGCCAACTTTAACAATGGTACCAGTTTGTTGCCACCATAAGCCATTATCTTCATGGTGAATAGGTGATGATTTGCTAAACAAGGACTTTATCCAGGCAAAAAATTGTTGTAACATTTTAACTCACTTCCTACTCAGAATTAAGTCTGCTAGTTCCTCGGGTGAAATTTGACCAAGGTTAGCTTCAAGGTTGGATTGTTTTAGCGATGAAATTAAGGACGAAGAATCTAACTTAGTTCCGTTTAAATTATGTTCAATAATAGCCGGGTCTCCGGTCGTAAAGAAATCGCCATAAATTTTAATGGCAGTAATAACACCATTGCTTTCATTAAAATTAAAAGAAACTGTCCCAATTGGGAAATGTTTAGAAACATAGTTATCAAATCCAGGATTATGACCGTAATTCCATGAGTCAGTTCGGTATTGCTTATCTAGTCGAGAGTCAATAATTGACCAATCGTGATCAGTAAGATGGTAGGTTTCTACCTGATCCATCGAATCGACCCCAAACATGTGACAAAGCAAGTATTCCTTAAAGTCTTCGGTTGTCCAATGCTGGTACTTCTCAGGCAGGTAGGGCTTGATGTTAGTAACTCGAGCATTCACTGATTTAACGCCCTTAGAAGCTAATTTATCTTGTTCTGGGGTAAGTACTTCATTAGCATTCTGCATATTAAGGTCAAACATTACGGTCCCACCAGCAGCATACGAATTGTCGCCCTTAACGATCGCCATTCCTGAAAATTTTTTGCCATCAATTGTCATATCATTCCGACCACTGACTTCAGCTGAACTAATACCGAGATCATGCAAAGCGTCAACAATCGGATCGCCAATTGCGTGAAAGTCACCGAATTTACTAGTATCGCCAACAACAATATTTTCGAATACTAAATTGCCAAAATCATGGTAAACGGCACCGCCACCACTTGACCGACGAACTAATTCGATTTGGTGCTCTTTGAGATAGGGTAAGTCAATTTCGGCATAAGCGTTTTGGTTAACGCCAATAATGACGGATGGCTGGTTAATATAACAAATTAAGCCATGACCCTTTAGCCTCAGATCATTAATTAGATAGTTGTCTAATGATTGGTTTACCAGAGCATCATGAACTGGTTTGCCGTTTCTGCTGGTATCGATAAAAAACATTGCAAACACCTTCTTTTAAATAGTTACGCTTTCATTATAGGCGCTACTAGTCTTAATTAATAGTCGTTAATTTTACGATAAAATACTAATTACTTTACCAATGTCTTAATTTTTTCGATGGTTTCCGTAATGTTTTTACTATTCAAAACGAGGGAGATCATTGATAAACCAGCTACACCAGTTTTTAAAACTTCTGGAATGCTCTCTAAAGAAAGGCCGCCAATTGCAACTAGGGGATGGGTACTCAATTTATTTAGTTCTTTAAGTTTAGTGAGGCCCAAGACAGGATCCGCATCGACCTTTGACGTGGTTTCAAAGACCGGACCACAACCGAGGTAGTCAATGGCAGATAATTGATTTGCTTTTTCAACTTCAGCAGCCGTGTTGCATGAATAGCCAATAATTAACTTGTCGGCTGCTTCTTTAATTACCTGCTCAATCTTTTCATCATCCTGACCAACATGAACACCATCAGCACCGACACGCAAGGCCATTTGAACATCATCATCAATCAAAACAGGGATTGAGTAGCGGTTTCCCATTTCGACTAGGCGCCTTGCCATAACTAGTCGTGCATCAGCAGTCATGGTTGAACTGTCTTTTTCTCGATATTGAAATGCGGTAATTCCAGCTTGCATTGCTTCTTCTACTTTTGCGAGGAATTCGTAGGAATCATGGTGGGTATCTTGAGTTCCGCCGACAAGGTATATTTGTAACATTTTTGGATTAAAGTTCATTATTATCGCTCCTTATTTTTGCCCAATGGTTTAGCGGGCCATGACCGTGACCAACATTAATGCCTTGCTTAATTGTTGCTTCAACATAAGCCTTTCCGATTTTGAGGGCATCTTTCATTAATTTGCCCTTAGCGAGTTCAGCAGTGATACAAGAAGAAATAGTATCACCAGTACCATGAGTATTCCGAGTTTGCTTCCGCTTGGCGGTCATCCAAAATGAGTGACCATCAGCTAATAATACAAAATCGTTTGCTTCATCGTTACTTGAAAAGTGGCCACCCTTAACCAGAACGTTCTTGGCTCCCATTGATTGAAGACGGTGCCCAGCAACTTCCATTTCAGCTTCTGTTGTGATCTGCATTTGAGCTAATTCTTCAGCTTCTGGAAGGTTAGGAGTAATCAAATCAGCAAGTGGCAATAGTTGTTCACGAACCACACTAATTGCATCATCACTTAAAAGTTTAGCACCACCTTTAGCAATCATCACGGGATCTACCGTTAATGGGCCAAAATTATATCGCTTGAGGTTATTGACAACGGTTTTGACGCGGAGGGGATCAGCTAACATTCCTGTCTTGCAAGCCCGGATCTTAAAATCAGCAGCTAGGGAGGCAAACTGTTCATCAATTAATTTTGGTGGCATTGCTAGGGCATCCTGAACGCCAAGGGTATTTTGAGCTGTTACCGC
>CAMLUN010000009.1 GCA_946487795.1 uncultured Lactobacillus sp.
CTCCCACTTCAAGCATTAAACCGTAGGTTTAGCTAAGTGGGAGTAGTTCAATATACCATTTTATAATAGCTGTATTTTTACTGTGACAAGGGATTACGTAAACCCGATAAGCACCGGTCTTGATGAGTGGTTGATGGAAAGAGCCATTCGGATTGAATATCATTTTCCTGAAGCCAGGCATAATAATCTAGTAAATCCTGTTTAACTGGTTTTAGATACAAAATATTGGGCTTATTGGTCTTTTGATCGCGAATATACGCATTTTTCTTGATAGTTCCATCATCAGCGAAGATTTCGTTGCGTCTCAGCGCTAATACATCACTTACTCTGAGCAGAGTAGCCTTGCTAACTTGGAAAATGATGTAGTTTCGGCGGCCATAGCGGGAATTATTGAGTAAGGTGTCCTGGACTTCGTGTAGAATGTTGGTGTCTTTGATGGGTAGAATGTGTTGTTTCATGCTACTCTCCTTTTATTAGAAAAATTTACCGTTCCAGGAGCTGATACCTCCATGGAATCCCATGTATACAAGGACACACATAACTATAATTAGAAACCAATTATCCTCGAGAAAACTACCAAATGATTTTCTATTATCACTAAAACCAACACCGCCATCATCTAAATCATCAATATCATCACTTAGATCATCGATGTCGTCTCTTAGCTCGTTGACTGCATTTAATATATCTTGATTTGTAACATTATCGGCTAGTTGCTTGTTTAATACTAGCCAGTCAAGACTTACGTCAAAGAAAGCTGCCAACTGAACGGCTGTTTCTAAGTCAGGAACAGAGGAACCAGCCTCCCATCGTGAAACAGCTTGTCTTGTCACATGAATCTTTTGTGCGATATCTTCTTGTGATAAACCTTTATCTGTTCGTAACTTTTTTTAATTGCTTTGCAAACTCCATTGTCAATTTACTTCTGTTATAAAATTCATTATCATTATTGCGATACATAGGGGTAGTAAGTAAAGCAATAGTCTCAAATATATTGTCAATTGCATCTTTAGTTTAGGGGCTATTTATTACAAATAGCCCCTAAACTAATTGAGCAATACGTTTTTTTAGTTTCATCGCGCGTTTGTCGAAACACAATCATTTTTTGTTCATGTGTGCCTTTTGCTTGTGCCGGATCAGGTAATGGCCAGTGAATACTTTTAGCTTGTGGTGGTTTTACTGGACACCGATATCTGGCATCACCGCATAACGTGATAATTAAATCAACCGAATTGAAATAATCTAGGTCAATCAGTTTAGATTTTATTGATTAATATCAATTCCGTCTTCAGTCATGACTTTTACTGCATAAGAATTTAACATAGGCTTAACAGAAAAAGGTGGTATCTGGACACCTACAAATAAAATTTGGCTTTTGACTATTTATTAAAGAAAATTCTCAAGGTGTCTTGATGTTTCAATCTGAGTACTCCAAAATAATATTCAAATATATATTTGAATATTATTTTGGAGGAAATAAGAAATGTTAGGAACAATTATTGCTGGTGTGGTGACTTACTGGAGTACTGCTATTGACTTATTAATAATTCTGATGCTTTTTTTTGCGAAAGTTAAAGATAAAAAGGGTGTTAGAGATATTTATATAGGCCAATTTCTTGGGTCTGGGCTTTTGATATTAGTTAGTTTGTTCTTTGCTGTCATTTTACATTACGTTCCTGATAAACGATTATTAGGTTTTCTAGGAATAATTCCTGTCTTTTTGGGAATAAAGGCTTTAATTTTGGGAGATTCAGACGGTGAAAAAATGGCTAATGAAAAATTGAAAGATACAAATCAAAATGATTTGATTAAAACCTTGATTTTCATTACTATTGTGAGCTGTGGTGCTGATAATGTTGGATTATTTGTACCTTACTTTATTAGTTTGGCACTACCAAAGTTATTAATAACTTTAATCGTGTTTTTGATAATGATTTTCTTATTAGTTTTTATTGCCCAGAAGTCGGTTAGTATTCCAACTGTAGGTACAGTTCTTGAAAAATATAGTCGTTGGTTTATAGGAATCGTTTATATCTTTATTGGTGGTTCCGTTTTGATCGAAAATGGATCAATTCAACTTTTCATTAATTTAATTAAATAATAGGCAGAGTGATTCTATGAAAAGCAAAAGTGCTGACATTACTTGTGATCAGACATTGGTTGAGACAGATAAAGTAATGAAGGTCTCGGAATTCTTGGGTAAATCACGTATTAAGAAATACTTTTATGTATTGTCTAAAATCTCAGATGAGAAAAAGTTAAAAATCATTTTCTCTTTAATCGCTCAGGAATCGTTATGTGTTTGTGATATTGCATATATTTTAGGCTGTAGTATTGCAACCGCTTCTCATCACTTAAGAATGCTGTATGATGCTGACATTTTAGGCCGTCAAAAAAAGGGGAAAATGGTGTACTACTTTATAAAAGATGATGATCTGAAAAAATACTTGCTCAACTTGACAGGTGAATTGACTTAAGTGCTTCCCTTAAGAAGAGAAAGTAATTAAAAATAGAGCAGTGAATAGCAGTGAATTTTCTTGTTTGATTCCATTTTATATAGGAGGCTACTAGAAATAGCCCCTAAATTAATCCTCTAACTAATTGTTTAATTTCATCACGTACTTGACGAAATACAATCATTTTCTGCTCGTGTGTTCCCTTAGCCTGCGCTGGATCTGGTAAGGGCCAATGAAGGCTTTGGGCTTGGGGAGGAATTATAGGACAGCGGTCTTTCGCATCACCGCACAAGGTCACAATTAAATCAGCCGCATTGAAATAATCTAAGTCAATCAGCTTTGATTTTTGCTGACTAATATCAATCCCATCCTCAGCCATAACCTCTACTGCATAAGGGTTGAGACCATGCTTTTCAACACCGGCACTTTTACATTCATATTGATTTTTGAGTAATAATTTGGCATAACCTTCCGCAATCTGACTACGACAAGAATTGCCAGTACACAAAAAATAGATTTTTTTCATAATTAATAAAATCTCCTCTTAATCCAAAGTGAAACATCAACTAATAGCATCATAACTGGAACTTCAATCATTGGACCGATAACAGCTGCAAATGCTTCCCCAGAATTTAATCCAAAGACACCAACAGTTACTGCAACAGCTAGTTCAAAGTTATTGCTTGAAGCAGTAAATGATTGCGTGGCCGAGATTGGGTAGTTTGTGCCAGTCCTCTTCGCAATCCAGAAAGTGAGGAAGAACATTAAAATAAAGTAGAGAAGCAAAGGAATCGCGATACGTATGGCATCTAAAGGTAGTTGAACCACTTTAGCGCCTTTTACCGAGAACATAACTACGATGGTAAATAGTAATGCCCAAGTTGTAATGCGACTAATTTTAGGAACATACTTATCTTCAAACCAGTCTTTTCCTTTACCCTTGATAATCAAGTAACGAGAACAAACCCCTAGGATAAACGGGATTCCAAGATAAATAAAAACAGTCTTTGCAATTTCACCCATGGTAATGTTAACCGTTTGTGTCTTAATTCCGAACAGCTTAGGTAAAACACTAATAAAGATGTAGGCATAAATAGAGTAAAAAATAATTTGAAAGATCGAATTCAAAGCTACTAATCCGGCGGCATAGTCATTATTACCGTGAGCTAGCTCATTCCATACAATGACCATCGCAATACAACGTGCCAACCCAATCATGATTAAACCGATCATATAATTGGGATAATTGTGTAGAAAAATGATGGCTAAAGCAAACATCAATAATGGCCCGACAACCCAATTTTGAATTAGTGAGAAACTGAGTTCTTTCTTATCACGAAATACATCACCCATTTTTTCATAATTAACCTTAGTTAATGGCGGGTATAACATTAAAATTAAGCCAATTGCGATCGGAATTGAGGTGGTGCCGATTGACCAACTATTAATTAACTTAGGTAATGAAGGAAAAATAAATCCACTTAAAATGCCAAGTGCCATAGCTAAAAATACCCACAGCGTCATGTAACGATCCATAAATGATAGGTTTTTCGACTTCTTCATATTAATCCCCTTCATATAGATAATTATCTATGTTTGCGGTAAAAATAAAAGGATTATCTTTTTTGATTAGCATCCTTACACATACAATTGTCAGTATTGGACAGCGTACGGGTTAAGCCGTTAATAATAAGTGCAGTCGTGTCTGGATTTAATGAATAGTAATGCCATTTTGACTTCTTACTTACGATGACCAATCCTTTATCCTCTAATACTTTCATATGATGAGAAAGCGTTGGTTGGGTAAAATCAAAGTGATCAAGAATGTTGCAGGCACACATTTCACCACAGGAAAGCATTTCAAGAATTTTAAGCCGATTTGGTTCAGCAACTACCTTAAGCAAGTTAGCTAATTTTTGATAATCCATTTACGTTACCTCTTATATAGATGTGCATCTATATAATAGCCTATTATGTAATAGTTGTACATATTGCCATAAATAATGCTGTTTAAACAGGGGTGATTCATAAGAAATACCCCCAGAGTTGATTTCCAACTCTGGGGGTACACGTCACTCTTTAAAAGAGGCTCAGCGTTTTTTTTAAATCTGTGACCAGACGTCCGCTCCCAAAGTAGGGAAGAGAGGTACGATGCGGCCTAGTTGTTCAGCTGTATATTGAAACTCAATTGCTGGTAATAAAACGTTAATTGCATCGGCAGCATGTTCACTAACTTCAGCTGCTCCTACAAGATGATGGTCTTGATCGTAAATCAAGGTGTTATCACCTATTGTTTCCTTATCAACTTGGCGGAACCATTCGTCAGGAAGATGATTAGTTTTAATGGTGTAATCAGGATTTTGTTGAGCTTCTTCGACGCTCATACCAACCTGTGCGATTTGTGGTGAGGTAAAGACAATGGTTGGAATGGGCGGATAGTTGATTGCGTCAGTAGTCTTTCCTGTGAAAAGTTGGGTTAAATAATTAGATTCAAAGATCGCAGTCGGGGTGAGCTTAGGCTGTTCTTTATCAATCACATCACCAGAAGCATAGATGTTATCAATGTTAGTTTGAAGATGATCGTTAACTTCGATCCCGTTAGCATTGTAACTAACGCCTACTTCGTCTAATCCGATGTTTTCGATGTTAGGAATTCGTCCGGTAGCATCCAAAATCCAGTCGGTGGTGAGGGTTTCGTGATCGTTATAAGACACGGTAAAATGAGAACCGTCTTCCTCAAAACGATCCACCTGAGCGTTGTAAATGAACTTCACCCCTCGTTTTTCGAGGTCGGCAATGACTTGTTTTACGTAATCTTGATTAAATTTGCGCAACGCCCGATTATGGCGTAAAAGTACAGTGACGTTCGCGCCGGCAGCATTGGCAATCGTGGCAAATTCCATGCCGATATAGCCCGCGCCAATAATTACGATATTTTCAGGAAGCTGTTTGAGGTTCATAAAATCGGTACTGTCATGCGTAAGTTCTGAGCCCATAACATCTAAATGGTGGGGACGTAGCCCCGTTGCAATCACGATTTTGTCAGCGGTGTAGCGCTGTTGATCCACTTCGATGGTGTGAGCATCAACAAATTTTCCACGACCGTGAATAATTTCGATGTCAACAGAGTCGAGTAAACCAGTAATCATGTCCGGCAAGCCGTCGATGACTTCGTGTTCATGTTCTACATTGGCAGTCCAATCCAGCTTTAAGTCACCATTTATAATGCCATCAAGGCGTTCTTGGTGGCGTAAAAGTTGAACCGGGTTGTCCAGCGTAATTTTCGCGTTGCATCCACGGTTTGGACAAGTTCCCCCGATTTTGTCCGCTTCGATAATGGCGACTTTTTTACCACTCTTAGCTAGTGGAACCGCCCCGTCGAAGGCACCATGCCCCGCGCCTAAGTACAAAACATCAAATTGATAACTTTCAGTCATTTAATTACCTCCATCCTAAATTTAGGTGAATAAATAATTACCATTGTTAGCACGAGTATAGCAGAGGATAGGTGCGAGTTGCAAGCGATTACAACTGAAGAGAACAAAAAGTAATCCTTAACTTTAAATAGTTGAATGCAGCGGCATCATTATCGGAGTTGTTTTATGCAACTTCTTCTCAAGTACACATTAAAATAGATTTAGAAAGGCTCCCAAGGTTATTTCATCTTGGGAGCCTTTTAACAATTATGGATACCAGAAGGCTTTAACGAAGTCTAGATACTTGAGATTTGTTATTTTTCCTCTTCATAGAAAGTAATAGAGCATAATTGTGTATCAAATAAATTATCGTGTTTTTTTGAAATATCAGTAAACCTAGTTTGTGTTGCTTTGGTGGATTGCAAAATTATATTGTGTAAATACTAACATAATGTCTATAATCATAGAATGAAGGTTGTTATTTTGTTTTTTAGAAAAGGAGGAATTACTTTGCAGGAACCTGTTGAGACACTTGAGGGTTGGTATTGTATGCATTTACTTTGGTCCATTGATGGTGCTAGTTAGCGTAAAGTCACTTTTAAGCACCAACAAGAAATGGTCCACCAGTTTCAATTACTTTTGGATGATTTTGTGCAGACAGAAGCTAAGGGTAATGGTAGTCACTATGTATTCAATGTATCTGGTCACAAGGCTGATCTAGGACTCATTATACTTCGCGAAACATTGGCTGAGTTAAATGAAATTGAGCTTCAGTTAACGAAGTTGCCACTGTTTGACTATTTAAAGCGAGGGACTTCCTACGTTTCCGTTACTGAAGTGGGTACTTATACTGGTAAACCTAAATCAGATAAAGGTTGGGCCTATGTGAATCAACATCTGAAGCCTGAATTACCTGATAAACCTTATATCTGTTTTTATCCCATGTCCAAGCTTAGAATACCTGGTGCTAATTGGTATACCCTAACTTACAATGAGCGCCGTCAATTCATGCATGATCATGGCACAGTCGGTCGGACATATGCTGGTAAAATTTGGCAATATATCACTGGATCCATTGGTCTGGACGATTTCGAATGGGGCGTGACTCTTTTTGCAGAGACACCACTGATGTTCAAAAAAATTATTGCTGAGATGCGTTATTATGAAGCCAGTTCTGTCTATAGTGAGTTTCCATATTTTGTGGTGGGCACACACATGGACAATGCTGGATTACAAAAAATGTTTTTAGAAAATTGGGAGGCTTAAGTTATTAATGATTAATACAGTTGAGAAAGTACGATCGCATTTCTGGATTTATGCAATTGCAGTTTTTATTTCGCAACTAGATGGGGGCACGGTGTCAACGATGCTTCCAGCACTAACCCGGACTTTTGGCTTGAGTTCAGTGAATTCATCCTGGGTTGCAGGCATTTATACATTGGGACTAGTGATCGGTACACCAATCGCTTCTAATTTATCAGATATTTATGGCGCAAAAAAAATATTTATGGGTGAACTAGGTATTTGGTTCCTGGGTGCTCTATTAACCGGTATTGCGCCAACATACGGTTTATTCCTACTAGGTCGTTTTATTCTGGCTTTAGGGGATTGTGGCATTATTGTATTATCCATCAATCTCATGTTACATACGGCTGGACATCAACGCCAAGGCCGTAAAGTCTCTGTTGTTGGTGTTGTTTCAGGTTTAGCTTCAATCTTCGCCCCTATTTTTGTAGGGTTAACGCTGGCCTTTACAGGTAACTGGCGTGCCTTTTATTATAGTTTATTGCCATTTATTGCTATTTTATTCCTATTAGTATGGCGGATTTTAGATAACGAAGTGAAAGAAGAACAGTGGCAAACTGATTTTCCAGGTCTAACCGCCTTTACAATCTTTATCACCTCATTCATGCTCTTCCTGACATTTATTCAACAATTCAACACTTATAAGTATCTCATCTTTGCTCTAATAGTAGTTGCAGCAATTAGCCTGTGGACCTTCATCAGAGTTGAACGCAATATTGCACCTAATAAGATGCCATTTTTACCAATTAATTTATTGAAGAAACCCGCATATAGTTTAACGCTGTTATTAGGTTTACTCGGCGGTACACTTTTCGCCGTATTCATCTACATTCCTACCTATGTTCATACTGTTTTCCATCTACCAATGCGTCTATCAGGGATGACTCTAGTTGTCACCGGGTTGGGGAGTGTGATCGGTTCTTGGATCGGTGGCCTAATGGTCGATAAACTAGGTAATAAAAGAACATTAATTATTTCGGCCGCTTCAATTGGCTTATCCGGTCTTTTAATTATTTTTGGTCTAAGCCAATTACGCCTCTTCACAATATTCTCCTTCATCCTCGGCCTTGGTTTAGGTAGCTTCATGTCTGCACCATTGCAAGTTATTGCCGGTCGGATGGCTGGTAAGGGGAATCGTGTTCAAGCAATCGGCGGCCTATCCACCACCAAAAAAATTGGTGCCATCGTTGCACCAATTGTCTACGCCTCCGTTATTCAATTAAATGTGAATAATGGCCACATGGGTATTCAAGTTTATCGTGGTATTTTTGTCCTATTAGTAGTGATTGCAGTGATCAGCATCATTGTTACTAGTTTAATTCCCTTTACGAAAGAAGAAAATCTATGAGTAATAAAAAAGCAGTTCTATTAATGTCCTATGGTACACCCTATGAAATTAGCGATATTATGGGCTATTACACCAATATTCGCAACCATCACGAGCCACCAAAGCCATTGTATGATGAATTGGTAAGCCGTTATAAAGCCATTGGCGGGACTTCACCGTTAGCTAAGATTTCTGACGCCCAGGCGAAAGGATTGCAAGCACAATTAGATCAAGAGTTCCCCGGTGAATATCAAGTTTTTGTCGGTTATAAATATATTCATCCATTTATTCAAGATGCAGTTAAAGATATTTTAGCCGCTGGGATTAAAACTATTTACGGTATTCCTTTGGCACCGCACTACTCAGCTTTTAACACAGGTGACTATCATGCCCGAGCTAAGGAAGTGTTGGTTAACCATGGAGATGTAACCTATGTTGAAGCAAAGAGCTGGTGGCAAAACGATGATTTGATTCATTTTTGGAGTGATCAATTGGTAGCATTGAAACCACAAATCGACCAGCTTGATACTAAAGTCATTCTCAGTGCCCATAGTTTACCAATGAGTATCATTGATGGGGGTGACAGTTATCGTGATGAAGTTGAAGCAAATATGCGTACCGTGGTTAAAACTGCTGGATTAACGCCAGATCAATATACCATTGCTTGGCAAAGTGCTGGTCGGACAGAACAGAAATGGATCGGACCAGATTTTGTTACAGTGGCACAAAACTTAATTGAACAGGATAATATCAAACATATTATTTCCGCATCCGTTGGTTTCATCAATGATAATCTAGAGATTCTATATGATGTGGATATTGAATTAAAGCAGGCTATTGAAACTAAGGGTGGCAAATTAACCCGACTACAAATGCCTAATGACGATCCTAAGTTGATCAGCGCCCTAAAAGCAGAAGTACTTAAATTAGCAAAAGCCATTTAGATAAATATAATAAAGGTAAAAGTAAGTCAATAAGGTGGTTTATACTGATCTTGCAGGGAATGTTTCTAATTTAACCGGTGGCTTGATGGATGCGATCACTTATGTGTTAGTGGCCTTTGCAGGCATTTCGTTAATCACAAGCATGATCATGATTGCCATCATTACCTATACTTCGGTACTGGAGCGGACTAAAGAGATCGGTGTTTTAAAAGCTTTAGGTGTAAGAAAAAGGGATATTACCCGGGTATTTGACGCTGAAACAACTATACTAGGTTTTGGTTCAGGTATTTTAGGTGTCTTAATTGCGTGGTTATTGACTTTTCCAGCAAATATTATTTTGGAGAAAATTACCGGCTTAAGTGGCGTAGCCGCCCTTAATCTCATGCATGGGGTAATTTTAATTCTGATCAGCACAGCATTAACCGTCTTGGGTGGCCATGTGCCTGCTAGAATGGCAGCTAAAAAGGATGCTGCCATTGCCCTAAGGTCAGAATAAAACAGCAACCAACGTAATTTTCTATTTACATTTAAGCTAAAATTCTATACATTTAGTTAGTGTGTTTATAATTGGAACAACTAAATTTATATGAGGTGATTAACATGGCTGAAGAACCAAAGACCGTTGATATAAAAGATATGTTACATTTTAAAACTGGTAATATTGCCTTACCTGTTTTGGAAACAATTCTGAATACGATTCCCTTTGAATTGGGATTTTGTGACGAGAATGATGAATTTCAATGGTTCACTGATAATGGACATCGGGTCTACAAACGTTCTAAAGAGACCTTTGGTAAAAACGTTTTAGGCCTACATCATGGCGGCGCCCGCCCACAGGTTCAAGAATTATTGAAACAATTTCATGCTGGTACAAAGGATAATTTTGAATTTTTACTAGATCTTGATGGTCGTAAAATTTATATTTCTTTTTATGCAGTTCATGATGAGAATGGTAAATACCTTGGTTGTTTTGACTTTACAGGGGACATCACTGAGTTACAACAAATGAAAGAAACTGCTAAGGTGATTCCACCTATGGATGCCATTAAAGCTAAAGAAGCTGCTGAAAAATCGACAGATAAAGATTAATTAAAGAAAGACTTTAAGACAAAGTTGACGTCTTAAAGGTTTTTTTATCGAAAGTAATTTGCTAACTGATTATCCTTAAAAGGAGTTTGCTTGGCATTTAAGTATTGTTTAAGTGTCTTATCAATTATTGTCCTTAAATCATCCATTACATTCTTCTCCTTATGTTAAAATAGTTAAGTCGTTCGTCCCCTTGTCGTGATAGAGAGGGGATGGTGGCTATGGACCTATTAAACGACTTAATCTAGCTCGTTAGTTCGCTCATCGTAGTATGGTTTAGTTGGTGGCTTAACAACCGACACCATTAACGAGTAATCGAACGGCAATAAGCCCACAATAAAAGCCCTCAGCATCTTCGGACCTTGCTGGGGGCTTTTGTGTTGCGCTATGAACCACATAACGACTTAATCTCTATAGATATTATAACATGTATTAGTTTATTTCCTACTATTGGGGCTATTCATTAAAAATAGACCCTAAACCTCATATGAAAGTTTATTTGCATTATTGTAAAGAGAAATAAACTTAGTGTATGGAATTCTATTTCGAGCCTTACATTTATTACATCTAATGGATACTTTACCATTGTTGATTTTTGTAACAATACATTTTTTTGAATTACAATAATGAGCTTCTTTAAGCAAAAATAAATCATATTTTGAAATAGTATTCTTTTTATGATAGTAAAATACATCAATTATGATCTCTGGCCATAGATTATACTTTCTCTTAGTACCAGCTTTTTTTACATAATGTTTGTATGATCTTAATTTAGCTTCTATTTCTTTTTTTCTTTTACGCTCTTCAATAGTTTGATTATATTTTTGCCATTCGTCTCGATTATTCGAACTATATACTTTATATGTTCTTTTTTTATGTAATCCATAAGAATCTTTAGTCCCTTTAAATTCATAGTTAATTCCACCATGAGGACCTAGTGAAATTAAACTATTACCTAGTTGCGGATTTCGTCCTCTTACCGTCTTTTGGTACTTTGTCATCTTTTATCACCTACCTTTTTTCTAGTAGTCTATCTAGTATCCAATTTGCAAATTCAAGAATAACATTAATTATTGCTAGAATAAGGACAAAAAATCCAAAGTAAAGATCTGTTTTATTTGATAGGGAGACTGATGTAGGATATAGCGTAAAAATAATTAGTACCAAAATAATCACAGATATAACAATAGACTTCCTAAGAAATTTTTCCTTAACAAAGGAGTTAATTTTTCTTATAAGAGGTGAGTCTTCAATATATGCGCTAAAGTGACCAGCCGTTATTATTATTCCCAGCATCGAAATTGCTAATCCAAGATTTCCTAATCTTGCCCATAAATGATTAGTTATTATGTAAGGCTGAAGAATAAACCAAAAGCTAATGCCGAAATTTATAAAAATGAAAAGTGGTGTGAATTTTTTATTCGTAATTTTTCTATCTAAATTATTTTTCAAATCTTTATCCTCCCGCAATAAGGAATCAATTGGAACATGGTATAAATCGCTAATCTTAATAAGCGTATCTAAATCAGGGTAACTTTTTCCCTTTTCCCAGTTTGAAATTGTCTGTCTGGTAGTAAAAAGTTCCTGTGCCACATTTGCTTGTGTCATTTCTAATTTAATACGTTGCTCTTTAATGCGATCTCCAAATTTCACTTTAATTCCTCTTTTCTATGGGGATAAGGTTATTATATCTGAATACGTATTGCTAGCAAATATTATTTGCATCGTTGATATGACAGAAATAAAGCATTATAGAGAATGGAAATTAACTATTAATTTTTAACCCTCTAATATTGGAAATCGGACTATAATTTTTGATAGTCTCGTTTGAATTAGGGTTTGTAGATTAATTCATCCATTAGTCTTCATCAACATTTTTGAAATGAGGCGAACCATCAGGAATAATCCCCAAGTCCTTCGCTTTAGCTTCAATTAAAGCACGCCGAGTTGTCAAATTAGAGTCTTCTTGTTCAGCCAGGATTTCAAAGGGAATTTTTTTTGAATAACCAGTTGCCGGACAGCCATATTAAAATAACTATTGATGCTCAATCCCATTGGTTCTAAGTATTTTGCTAATTTCTTTAAGATCATCATCGAGACAAATAGTGGATTATTGTAGTTATTTTAGGAATGATATGGTGGCTCCTTGTTTCATTAAAGTAGGACTATTGCCAATAAATTGAAGCTCGTGCCTAAAATATGATAGTATGGATAGCAGTTTTAGCTCGTAATAAGTAAGAAAAAGAGGAGAGAATAGAATGGCAGTATTAGATGTTGAAGGCTTGACAATGAGCTATGCCGATAAAAAGCTCTATGAAGATGCCAGCTTTCAACTAGAAAAGCACGAACACATGGGGATTGTCGGGCAAAATGGTGCCGGGAAGAGTACCTTGATTAAAATCTTGATCGGGAAAACCCTCCCGGTCGATGGCACTATCAAATGGCAAAAAGGAGTCAAAATTGGATACTTAGACCAGTATGTAGATATTCCGGCGGGGATGACATTGATTGACTTCCTCCATACTGCTTTCACGGAACTTTATCAGCTTAATGACCAGATGAATAAGCTTTATGCGGATTATGCAGAAAAGATGGATGATGAGCTCCTCACCAAAGCAGGCCGAATCCAAGAAAAACTTGATGCTAATAACTTCTATGAAATTGAAACGGAAGTAGAGCGGGTAATGAATGGTTTGGGATTAACTGATATCGGTAAGGATCATGTTGTCTCTGAGATGAGTGGGGGACAACGGTCAAAGATTATCCTTGCGAAGATGCTATTGGAGAACCCAGATGTCATCTTACTAGACGAACCGACAAACTACCTTGATACAGCTCACATTGAATGGTTAATCGACTATCTTAATGATTTTGATGGTGCCGCAATGATTATCTCGCATGACTATGACTTCCTTGAACAAGTTACGAATACCATTTGTGATGTGTCATTTGGTAAAATTACCAAATACCGCGGAAGTTTCCAACAAGCAATGCGGCAAAAGGAAGAGCGGAAGGAAGCCCAAGAGCGGGAATATGAGAAGCAGCAAGTGGTCATTGAAAAGGCGCAACGGTTTATTCGGAAAAACAAGGCCGGTTCAAAATCGACTATGGCTAAATCGCGTGAAAAGATGCTTGCACGAATGAAAAAGATTGATCCACCCGAAGATAATCTAAAAGCAACTTTCCATTTTCCGTATGAAAATACCGGATCAGCAAATGCGTTGCGGGTAGAAAAATTATCAGTTGGTTATAACCGACCATTACTAGCGCCAGTAACTTTCTCGATGACAATGGGTGAAAAATTATTGTTCACCGGATTTAACGGGGTTGGTAAGTCGACTTTGATTAAATCAATTTTAAAGAAAATTCCAGCGTTGGGCGGAACAGCAACCTTCTCCCCATCGGCCCGGATAAATTACTTTGACCAAGATTTGGAGTGGGATGACCCAACGCTTACGCCACTGCAAACAATTCAAAATATGTTCCCAACGATGCAGCCACGAACGATTCGGACAAAGTTGGCGCGGGCTGGGATTAACGCTGCTAATACAATGAAGGAAATGAATCTTTTATCAGGAGGCGAGCAGACGAAAGTTAAACTTGCCATTCTCGAGTTAACCCCATGTAATTTTCTTATCATGGACGAACCGACAAACCACCTGGACGACGAAACTAAGGAAGGGTTAAAGAAAGCCCTGCAAGATTTCCCGGGAAATTTAATTTTAGTTAGTCACGAACAAGGATTCTTTGAAGGATGGCTTGATAAGATCCTGAACGTTGAAAAGCTTAGCTTGAAATAGAAATATATGAGACAATGAATTCAAAAAGGAGGGGAAACGAGTGCCCTATTCACTTTCTGAAATCATTGTCTTATTTTTTACCTATTCATTTATTGGCTGGTTATGGGAAACCTGTTACTGTTCAATTAAGGACCATCATTTCACCTACCGGGGATTCTTATTTGGCCCTTATTGTCCAATATATGGATTTGCCGTTACGACGATTTTGATTACTACCTATCCGTTTCAAGATAATATTTTTCTGCTATTCGTAGTAGGGGTTATTGTGGCTTCGATCTTTGAGTATGTAGCAAGTTGGCTGCTCGAAAAACTTTTTCATATGAAGTTATGGGACTATTCGCATCTAAAAGGAAACATTCAAGGAAGAGTTGCTCTCCAAATTTCATTTTTCTGGGGGATTGGCGTTGTCTTGCTGGTTAAGTTTGTTCAGCCATTTATTCAGCGGATTATTAACTGGGAAGAATCATGGACCCACGGGATGCTTGCCCTAATTATTGTCCTCGTGATGGGAACTGACACTATTCTCAGCGTTATTAGTGTGGAAAAATTCCATATTACAACTCAGCAATGGGATGAACGAGCAGCCGCTTATCGAAAGAAACTGCTGGATCAACTTGAAAAAGCAGCTCCTAAGGATAAATTAGCAATTAAAGATCACCTTCAAGATTGGCAACGGTACTTTGCTCAACATCTAAACAAAGAGGGAGCTGGTAAGCAATTGAGTTGGAATCATCGCCGGCTAATCAAAAGCTTTCCTAAATTGAAGATGACTGATAGTAAATACTTTAATAACTATAAAAACGAGCTTAAAAGTAAATAAGATCATTGTAAATTCTCGCTTTCTCATGGTGAAGTGGTTATAATAGCGTCAAATTCATAAAAAGGAAAGACACGTCATGAAAAAAGAAACAAAAATCATTTGTGGAAGTGTACTTGCATTTTTGATTATTTTATTTGGGATTGTGGCGATTATTATCCATCAATCTCCCCAAATTCAACGTGAGACCCACCCGACAGATATAACCGTCAATGAATTTGTTCGTCAGATTGCGCCAGCTGCTCAACGTGAACAGAAGAAGTATCATATTCCAGCTAGCATTACGATTGCACAAGCAGGACTTGAATCGAACTGGGGTCGGAGCCGGTTAGCGAATAAATACAATAACTTATTTGGAATTAAAGCTAATAGTGACGACGAAAAGGTTCAAATGTATACTACCGAAAATATTCGGGGTAAAAATGTTCAAGTAAAACAATACTTTACAGTTTACAACAGCTGGGCTGATTCAATTAATGCGCACACATTGCTCATTGTAAATGGAATTGCTGATAATCATGCACGTTTCCATGGAGTACAAACAGCAAAAACTTATCAACAGGCAGCTTACGAATTACAGCGGAATGGTTACGCAACCGATCCAGATTATGCCAGCAAGCTGATCTATGCGATTAAGAAGTTTAATCTTGCCCAATACGATAATGTTAAATAATAATTTAAAAGCGTGGGAAACAACTCTTGTAATGAGCCATTTCTCACGCTTTTTAACCTATAAGACACTTATTAATGTACTTCGCTTTGCATACTGGTGGAAGCAACCCGTTGATGACGGTACCAGTGAACTAAGAGACCAAGGACTAAGCCGACAAGTGCTGGAACAAGCCAGGATAATCCCATACTTGCAAGTGGTAAGTTATTTCGCAAAGCGGCAACAGATAAGCCAAATGAACTTTGGCTAACAACCGCTGGGAAGGCAACAACCATATCACCGAGAGCTGGTACAACGGTGAAAAGGACCACGAAGAAGTAGACAACGCCATCACGGTTAAAGAGTGGTGATGTCACAGATAAAAGGATAAGCACCATTGATAATGGGTAAAGGAACATTAACATTGGTGTTGACCAAGCGATGATTTGGTCTAAGCCAAAATTAGCAGTAAGGAAAGAGGCGAGACAACTGAGGGCAAGCCATGCATGGTAGCTAACTTTTGGAAAGTGCTTATGGAAGTCTTGAGCAAAAGCAGCAACTAAACCAACAGCCGTCGTTAAACAAGTAACAGTTAACAAGAATGCTAGTACAACTTGTCCGAATGCACCGGCATAAGCATTAACTAATTGGTTAAAGGCAACTCCACCATCTGGGGAAACTTTGAAACGACCAAGAGACATTGCGCCAAGAAGGATTAGTAATAAGTAGATAAAAGCAACGGCACCCATTGAGAGGACACCAGCTTTTGCAACGACTTTGGATACATCTTTTGCTGACCGTTGTCCCATAGAACGAACGGCGGTTACCACTGTTACACCAAATGCAAGACCGGCAAGAGCATCCATAGTGTTGTATCCTTCAAGGAACCCGTTAGTGAGCGCACCGTGAACATAAGCACTAGTTGTAGGTGCGGTAGCGGGGTTACCAAGCGGACGAGCGAAACCAACAACAAAGACAAGGAATAAAAGGGCTAAGAAGACGGGATTTAATACTTTTCCGATGTTAGCTAAGATATCATTTTCCCGGTATGAGAAGAGGAAGGCTGCCCCGAAGAATAAAGCTGAGAATAATAGCAAGGCAAGGGATTGATATTGTTTATCAACGAATGGGGCAAGCCCAACTGTGAATGAGACAGTAGCAGTCCGTGGTGTACCGAATAATGGACCGATCGTAGCGTGGATAAGAACCATGAATACTAAGGCGAAACCGACGCCAAGCGGACGACCGATATCAAAGACCCCTTCTGCACGCGTAACAGCAACGGCGAGAACTGATAGAAGGGGTAAAAGAACTCCAGTAATCAGAAAGCCAACTGCAGCTGGTCCCCAATGACTACCAGCTAATTGACCAAGGTGTAACGGGAAAATCAAGTTTCCGGCCCCAAAGAATAAACCGAAAAGCAATGATGCAACAACTAAATAGTTTTTGAATGTTAACTTGCGCGATGTTAAATCTTGCATGTTTTCTCCTCCTAATCTGATCCCAACAAAAAAGTCCCTTAGCCAAACTGGCTAAGGGACGCTGAGCGTGGTACCACCCTATCATTGTACTGCTATTGCTAACAATACCTCACACGTACGGCCATCATGGCGATACGCTGACACGATAATGGGTGTAACCACTACAGCTTACTGGTATTTAAGCTGTAGACTCGAAAGTGATTTTCAATTAGAGTTAAAACTGTCTCCTCACACCAAACGAGACTCGCTGAAGCTATCGTCTAACATACTCTTCTTTCTCATTGCGATCGAATAATTAAATTGTTGTCATTAATATTAACCTATTTCTCATAAAAGTCAACAGTAAATTAAAATTTATTTATAATTTTTCAAATCTTCGCTACTTTCGGCGTATGCAGGATCACCATTTAATGCCCGGGCAATGGCTCGCTCAACAGCAGTATTAGAAGTAACATTTGCAATGGCAAGTGGCTTTTCATAACGTTTAGCGTGATGGTTGGCGAGTTGACTAATTCGATGGTGAATTGCATCGATGCAGACAATCACAAAATCTGCATCACGAATTTCGCGTTTTAATTTACTGCTAGAAACTTTTTCTTCTGCAGACGCATCTAATCCGCGGAACAGACCGTGGTGTTTGTCAATGACTGGTTTAAGACCCTTAACCTTGCTGCGGATTCCGGTAATAACAAGTACCTTTCGTTGATGAAGGTCATAGTCCAGCTTTTTCTCATAATCATGACGAGAATTAGCAGGCTTTTTAACAACTTTTGGTTTAGCTGGTTGCTTAGTTGTATCATAATCTTGCTTTTCATGAATCCAGCGAATCGCGCCATCTTTGGCATCAGTTAGGCCATTTCCTCGATCATAGTAGGCAAAATCAATAACCATTCCTGGCTTAATATCGCGGCCAGGGTACTTAAAGGGATCAATTACGATGGTGTTTTCTGGCGCTTCGTCAACGATTGAATTACCCTTAATTGTTTTACTCAGTTGAAGCACATCAGAACCGGGCACGCGTTTTAATTCACCATATTCAATCACATTGACTTTTTCGGGAGTGTAATCGCTAAGGTGGTCACCGGTAATCTGCCGAATAACTGGAAGGCCGCGGACTTTTTGTTCATAGTCTAGTTGGGCAATGTCCCCATCCTCAATAGGAAATGGTAATGCATGCAGAATTGCTTCCGGGTAGTAACGGTGATTAATCTCGGCTCCACTTAATTTCCGGTGTACTAAGTAGCGATTGTCGGCTGCTAGGCGTTCTTCTTCGGTGATTTCTTTTGGTGCTTCAACTGAAGGAGATGCAACTGGGCTTGCCGTTGAGGTTGGCTTCTCTTCATCATTAGCAGGACCGGTAAGCAGTGACTTCAATGTTTTGCGTGCTTGCGGAGGCAACTCGTTTGACGATTGAATTTTGCGTTGAACAAACCGTGGTGCATTTTGTTTAACGGGTTTGCTTTCCTGGTAATGATTTAAAATATTAAGAATGGTGGTAAGACTTCGCTGTGTCTGCAGTAAGCTTTGTGGATCATCAGCGGTATTATTTAAAAGGTCAATCAATTCTTGACGATAATCATAAACTTCCATATTATTTTCCTTTCTTAAAATAAGTTACTAATTTCAATGATAGCAGTTCGTTAGCGTGATGTCAGTAATTAAGTGTGGTTTAGCCAATTTTCTACGGTATAATAAGAAACAAAATCAGAATTGCGAGGATCAAAAATGGCACAACGGTTAATAAAATTATTTTCCCACAATGATTTAGATGGATTCGGGGCTCCATTATTATTAAAAACACTACAACCAGTAATGTTTGAAGACACAGAGTTTGATATGACAAACTGTGGCGCTGGACGAATCGATGAAGAGTTAAGTCGATGGATGCAAACAGCGGAAGTAGGGCGATTTACAGATGTTTACATCATGGATATGACGCCAGATAGCGATTATTCATTTAAGTTATTGAATGAACGTTTCGCTAATCATTGGCTTGTCTTTGACCATCATGAAAGTGAAGCAGAACTACGACAAAAGTATGCGGCCAATAGTATCGTACCTGCTGATCCAACAGTTAACCCAAGTGCCACAAGCTTGGTATGGGATTGGTTAAAACAACAATCGTCTTTTACAAAGATTGATGAGCAACGGCAAAAAGACCTTGCTTATCTTGTGGAATTGATTCGGGCATATGATACTTGGGATTGGCAAAATGATCCAGAAATGAATGAGCAGGAACGAATTGATGCCGATAATCTTGATCAGCTCTTTTGGTTTTATCCCCTCCAAGATTCGGAAGAGTTTGTCCAAAATGTTTTTAATACCAGCTGGCAACAATATCAGGAAGAAAATCGGCTGTTGATTCGGACACTAAACGAACGGCGGGCAAAGTACCTTAAGAGCCATTTGAAAGATATTTTAATTACAGATATCGATGATCATAAATTTGGTGTCGTATATGCAAGTGACTATAAATCTGAAATTGCCCACGAATTATTAGTGCAACATCCAGAAGTCGATGCGGCCTTGGTAGTCAGTCCGGTTAGCGTGTCGCTTCGAAGCAACGGAAAGTTAGATGTGGCTAAATTTGCTGAAAAATACTTTAATGGTGGCGGTCATGCTGATGCTGCAGGTGGCCGGTTAACGGTTAATCCGATTGAAGTTGGTGAGCAAGCAGTCATTGATGACCTTAAGCAAACGATCACTAATCAGCAAAATGAACAAAAATCAAATGAAAGTACGCTTGCCGATAATCTTGATCCCGAAGTAGCAGCAAAGATGGCAGCTTTGTTTGGGAAGAAGTAAGTGTATTTTCAGTGCATAGTAATAAATTGCTTTTATATGTTTTAGAATTTAAATAGTTAGTCATCAATATGAAAAATTGAAAAGAGAGTGTGGAAAAATTTTAGTTTTTCCATACTCTCTTCTTTTTACAAAAAAGAACCATGACCCCAAGCCATAGTTCTAGTTGAAAAGTAAATCAATCATGCGGTTGTGTGACCGTTGTGGGTAACGCTGTTTTCACGATAACCAAAGTAGAATTGGATAGCAGCAATTGCAATGTTTACCCAGTTCATTGTAAGGAACCAGCCGTTAAGGGCGTTGCCGTCGTGAGTCATGCCGTAATATATCCAAAAAACAATTACGATTGCACATACATTAATCCATGCGAATGTTTTTTGTAGAACTTGGTTATCAAGGGCAAACCACATCCATACAACGTTTACTACAAACCAGATTGCAAGAATCCAAAAGATAACGTCGAACATAGTATTGCTTCCTTTCAACATCCTATCTACACATACCATAGATAATACCTAATAAAGAAGATTTACTTTTCACTATCTATTATAGTCGAATCTTATCCATAGCCAAAAGATAAAGCATTATTAATATGCATTAATGATACATTGGAAAAATATTGAGTAGAAAAGTGCAAATCTTTGCCTTTTACGTATATATCTTTATAGAACTATTTAACGGGGGGATATAACGATGAATGAATTCTTACGCAAAAAGTGGGAGATGGCGGGCTTAGCCGATGACTATATCTTCAACAAAGTGATGCTTGATTATGATATTGAGATGCAAGTAGCTGACCTCCACGATATTGCCCAACGAAAAGTTGAAGCGACCGATCCGCTTGTCGTAAAATTAAAGGAGAGAATAGCAGTTGTAAAGCGGAACCGGAAATGGAGGCCGGAATACATGCGACGTTCAGTATATGAAATGGATCAAGAAATGCGTGAGAAAAAGATTCGTGAGGGTGAACGTAGGATACGGGATGGCAAACGGGAGATACTAGAAGGAAAACGTGAACTCCTAGAAGGAAAACGAGAACTTCAGAAAAGTAAACATGAAATTAAAGAAGGCCAGGATCGACTCAAAGAAAAAGAACAGCTAATTCAAGAAAGAGAACAAAAATTACACGAAAATCAGCAGACGATAATTAAAACATCGATTGAGGCAATGAGAGCGCTGAATATTGATAAAACAACAATCAAGAAAGAGATAAAAGAAAAGTTTGACTTGTCAGACAAAGAAATTAAGGATTATTTTGCTGAATAAAATGAAAAGGAAGTCTCCAAATCGATTATAGAGGCTTTTTAGATGACTCCTAAAGATTAAGGTATAATAAAACTTTAAATATAAGATCTGTGGGGAGTATCTTTATGAGAAAAATAGCGCTAATTTTGATGCTTTCATTGACGATGATGGTCATGGTGGCTTGTGGGAGAACATCCTCAAGTACTAATAGATCAACTAGTAGTATGACTAGTTCTTTATCAAGTACACAACAAACAAGGGATGATGCAGCACTAAACGCTGAACGATTAACACTTAAGCAAACTGCTGCACTTGTGTTGTACTATCGTGATGCGCATATGCCAGGAGCAAATGATTATGATTATTCTGCTGATATGGAAAACAATAATCAGGGAGCAACAGTTAAGATTTATGATAAAGGTGCAGTGCCATGGGGAGAGGGATCCTCTGCTAAGACTTATCCTAAAGGCGCCAAAGTTTTATACATAATTAAATTAACTTCCAAAAGTGATGAAGATGGCGATCGTTTAAATTCAACTTATTATACAATTGTCGGAAATAAGGTTTACTATGCGAACAGTAGTAATGGTATTCGCAAAACAGGCGTAACACTCGCTGAAATGGTGACGTATGCTAAAACTCATGGGGAAGTTAATCGTGTTTTGAAAGTAGCAAAAAACACCAAAATTATTGATATGCGTGGTAAAGTTACAATTACGGATAAGGATGGATTAACTACCCAGCAGCTAGGAACATTAGTTGCATTGTTAAAGAACCCTGATTGGTTTAAGGCAGGAGTTCAAAATGGTGAAATGTATTATGGAACGCATTATGGTTATGGTGAAGTTGCGGATTATCAATATGTAACAACACAGGGTGATTTGACTAGCTATATTTGGTTTAAACGTAAAGGCAATGATGTCACAATTAAAATGATTGGATCAACTGAAAATCAAAGTGTGACAGGGGCACCAATGACTACTACGCATACCACTGTTACGAATTTGATAAATAATTACTACACAAGTGAAGACCAACAGGATGAGGTTAATGCCTATGCGGACCAATTAAAAGTGGAACCGTAAAATTAGATTAATTACTAAGAAGGATATATTATGGGTAAAAAAGATAAGTATGATGTTCAAAAGTTTACCGGGATTCCCGTCGAAACAGATGCTAGTGGAAAGTATCAGTTGAAATTTGACCAGAATGGTGAGGCTAAATTACATACTTGGCGGACTGGAAAACATACTAAGGGGAAATTTAAATATCCGGGTCAGTTAATGCTGACGGAAAATAATTTGACTGTTGTAATTCTAAAAGCAGAACCAATGGCTTTTAAGGATCGTCATAGTGAAACGCCTCTGCAACGATTTCTAACTGTCGATGTTACAGAAGATGTCTTGAAACAAGGCCTTGCAGAATTAAAGGAGTGAATTGATGAAAACACTGGTAATAGTGGCTCACCCTCAACTTGCGAATTCATCGACTGAATCATTTTTAAAGGCAGCCGCTGATGGTGAAAATAACGTTATGTGGCATGAATTAAAAGCACCTTTTGATATTTCTCAAGAGCAGGAATTACTTAAATCGGCAACCCGAATTATTTTTCAATTTCCGCTGTATTGGTATAGTGCGCCGGCGATCTTAAAGCAATGGCTTGATGAGGTATGGAATTCACAACTTACAAGCAGTCATTTGCTAAAGGGTCGTGAATTGGGGATTGTTACGACGGTTGCTCATTCTGCGTCTGCATTTCAACCGGGTGCCAGTCAAGGATATACAATTGCTGAACTTTTACGACCATATCAGGCTTTAGCGCACGCGATGGGGATGAAGTATTTGCCACCATTGCCGATCTATCAATTTGCCCAACAGAGTGAAGAAGAGCGGCAGTCGTTATTTATCCACTATCAGCAATATTTGACCTTAGATAAATTCTGGCATTTTAGTGACCAGACACAATGGTTTATCGGTCGCCTTAATGCCAAAATCGCTCGCGAGTTAGATCCTCTTCAACAAGCTAAATTAGAACAATTATTATCACTTTTACAAGATCAACAAGAAGAGCTGGATGATTTACATACTTCTATCGGATGGCTTCGAGAAAAAGAGGATGACTAAAATGGATGAGAATCAACAATGGGCACACGAAGAATTAAAAAAATTAATGAAAAATAGCCCAACATATGAAGATCAAGCTTTTTACCGGGTATTAGATCAGTTAATGCTTAAACAAGCACAACGCCTAGTCAATGCCGCCGGTGAGCTTGATGGTCGTAGTTGGGCTGATAAATAATTGATTTAAAAATATAAAGCAGAAGTCTATCTACCACTTCAATAATAGACTTCCACCTTATCAGATAATTGTTTCAAAATGAAACTAGGGGGTTATTGATACCCGTAATTCTAATTGCACGATTAGAAAAAGTCACTAAAAAGCTTATAAAAAACCTTTGAGATAGCGCTACCTTCAAAAGGTTTTTATATAACTAGATCAGTGAAACAATGGGTACTAGAGAATTATGAATAAAATCCTCACATATTATTATAAAACAAATTATTCCTAAAAAATACAAAATTATTGATTTATATTAGTTGTAAATCTTTTCGAAGCTTGTCAGCAAGAATAACTGCTTGATTATGTTCTTCATCTTTTGCCCCGTAAAGGAGAATAACGTTTTGGCTTGGCAACTGACTTTGGACAATTGCCTTTAATGAATTATAGTAAACAGGATTGTTGGTTAATTCTGCGAGATAACGTTCTTTGAATTCTGGATAACGAGCAACGTCATGACCAAACCATTTCCGCAGCTCGGTACTTGGTCCGACTTCTTTGAGCCACTTATCAAGATGTGCATTTTCTTTTGAAATCCCGCGTGGCCAAATGCGGTCAACGAGGATACGATAACCATCTAAATCAACAGGTTTAGTATAGATTCGTTCAATTTTTAGTTCCATCATGCCAATCTCCTTTAATTAGTGTTATGTTTAGGATAGTTCTTTTTAGGAGGAAAATAAATATGCTAACAAAATATCAACAATTTTTTACTGGACGGCCCACAGTCGAAATTGCGAAGGATCTTTTAGGGAAACTAGTAAAATACCAAACTAAAAGTGGAATCATTGGTGGTTATATTGTTGAAACAGAAGCATATTTAGGAGAAAAAGATTCTGCATCACATGCTTTTAACGGACGACGCACTGGCTACTCGGAATCTTTGTATGGGATGCCCGGGAATATTTACCTATACCAAATCCGTGGACATTATTGTTTTGATATTGTGGTTCAGGATGCAGAGGAACCTCAAGGAATTTTACTTCGCGGAATAGAACCGGCGCTAAACATTGATAAAATGATCGAAAATCGGCACATGTCAGGGGTAAATATTACTAACGGTCCCGGTAAATTAGTACAAGCTCTCGGAATTCATTCACGGGATTTAGATGGGCAGCCTATGGAAACAAGTCCACTAACGGTTGATTTACATAATTATAAAATTCCTGGAGAAATCGCTATTTCTGCGCGGATTGGAGTTAATTTGAAGGGAAAAGATGGGTTAAGTCCACGCCGCTTTTATGTAAAAGGCAATCCCTATGTATCAAACGTGAAAAAACAAGACATGGATCTGGAATGTCATGGTTGGAAGGGGTAAATAATGGCGCTAACTTATCAACAACTATTAACGGCAGTTCCCGTTGTTCTCGATGCGGGTAATGTTCCGAATATTGTCGGGGATGCGGGGATCGGTAAATCTGCTTTAGTTCGTGAAATTGCTGCTAATCTGAATGCGGCATTATTTACTACGGTTGTCAGCTTAAGCGAAAAAGGAGACCTTGCAATTCCGGTTCCCCCCTTGACCAGTGAATCTTTTGTTGAAACGAAGAATTATGGTCGTCTTGCAAATGTACAATTCGGTTACTCTGAAACTTTAATTAGCATTATTAAGTATGCCGAAGCCCATCCTAATCAATCAATTATTTGGTTTTTAGATGAATTTAATCGTGGAACGCAAGCTGTTCAAAGTGAACTAATGAACCTTGTCCTTCAACGAAAGATTAATTCTTTGCGTTTGCCTTCCACAGTACGGATCATTATTGCGGAGAATCCTGATTCTACGATGACAGGATTTACTGATCGTGAATATGGTGTTGCGACTGGGGATGCTGCAATTAAAGATCGGACAGTTCGTTTAGTAATGACGAGTTCAACGGCGGAATGGTTAAAATGGGCCCAAGCAACCGGAATTAATGACCTTGTTTCCGCCTATCTTACGCAATATCCTGAACAATTATTAGTTGTTGATCCGAACAATGAAGATTTGGCTCCCACGCCACGTGCTTGGGAAAGAGTTTCTCGCAATCTTGATCAATTACAGGCGTTAGACCAGAAAATGCAAAAAGAACTTGCTGCTGATATATTTAGTGGTGACTTAGGTGATGAAGTAGGGGTGGCCTTTGCTCAGTTTGTCCTTGCACAGGGGCAAGAGCTTACAGTGGCAACCTTGAAGGACGCTAAAGATGGCAAGGAGCAGTTTGAAAATGCTGATGAAGCAACCAAAATTCAAGTATTACGTTCATGGCTAAGTCCTAAGCTGGCATCTGAAGAAGAGGCAGCTCTATTTATTAAGTATCTCCAATTAATCAGTGAAGATGGGCAGTATGCGATTGTTCAAACAGTTGGTGAGGATTTCGTCGACCTCTTGCAAGTAATGTATGAGCAAGCCATTAAACATCCCCAAGGCTCTGTAGCGCAACTTTATCAATATTTTGCGGAAGTTGCGACGAGTGGTGACAATCGATGAGTTTAGGTGACTTTCTAGCACGGTTACATCAAAATGATGGAAGCAATAATCATGTGACATCTGCGCAACGGATTAGGGAGGCAATTATTATCATCCTTCAAAAACAGCGCCTTTTCGGAGAAGTGTTATTACAACTTCCACGAGAGAATGATTTACAGTTACCCGTAATGATGAGATTGAGGTGGGAAGACGATCGCCTTGTACTGGTTATTAATCCAGAAAAGTTAGCGAACGTTCGTAATGATGAACTTCAAAGCTTATTAGAACATGAAGCCCTTCATCTTATCTGGATGCATCCATTACGTTATGCTTCTTATCCTCATCAAGATTTAGTCCAGATTGCAACTGATGTAGCGGTAAATCAGTATTTAACTGAGCCACCCCAGGGAACAGTAACCCTTAGCCAATTGGAGAAAGCTCTTCGCCAAAAACTAATGCCAAAATTAGATTCGCAGGATTATCTCAATATATTAGAACAGCTGCCTGCTGAACAGCAAGAAAAATTACATCAGCCAGGTCTTAAATTGAATGGTGGCAAACAAAAGGAAAATACAACGGCAGATAAGGTTAAAACAGCCGATACTCATAACGGCTGGCAGGAATCTAAGACAAGTCAGCAGATTAGCAATCAGATCGTGCGGTTAGCGAATATTAAGCGTATTTTGAATAATTCTTGGAGGCAAACCCCGCAACGAGATCGCGGTTTGTTACCAGGAAATGTAAGATCACAGCTACAGAAAGTCCAAAAAACTAAAATAGTTGATTGGCGGCAGGTTTTTAGGCATCAGTTTGGGTTGATTGCACGAGGACAAGTTAATTCGCATGCTCGCTTTAATCGCCGGCAACCATTACGAATGGATTTGCCTGGCAAAGTTACGAGATTGGATCCAGCTGTTGACATTTTTGTTGATAATTCCGGATCGGTCACCGATCAAGAAATCGTTCAAACACTAACGACACTTGAAAAGATGCTTAAGAAAACAAAACTGACAGCTAATGTTTACTCGTTTGATGCCCGGGTGACCACCAAACAAAAACTACATGATGGTAAAAAACTTGATTTTAGACGAACAGGTGGCGGGGGTACAAGTTTTCAGTGTATTTTTGACTATCTCCACCAGCACCACCTAACTAAACGAAATCGCATAATAATTATTATTACTGATGGGTGGGGAGAGGAAAGAATCAATAATTATCATTATCAAAATGTTTATTGGCTAATGATGACAAAGGCTAATCAATTATCAGTAAAAGAGCCACCGGGAAGAGTATTAGAAATGAGGAGATAATTGATGACAACAATTTTAAATCCACAGGCCATGCAAAAGGTACTTACCCATAGCAAAGAATATGAGCGGGCAATTGGTCTTCTTAATAAGCGGTGGGATCCAGATGAACAGCCGATTTTTCGCAACGTTCTCCAGTCCGCAGATGTTCAATTTGCTCGGCAGCTCCAAATTGCTGGATTAATTAAGGGCAAGGTTGACTTAAGTAATTACCAGGAAGTAAATCAATTACTGATGCAACATGACTCATGGTTTTCAGAAAGTGCTCGGAAAACTTTATTAAGTCCTTTTTTAGATTGAAGCAAATTTACGTGAATTTCTAGTAGGCATAGTATAATAGTAAGTAATGTAACCTTTTAAGGAGGCCCTGCACATGGCAGTGAATAACGAATTAATTAAAGACGACTTATACGAAGCAGTAAACGGGGAATGGCTAAAGACGGCGAAGATTCCTGATGATAAGCCAGCTACTGGGGGCTTCAATGACCTCGTTGATGAGATTGACAAGCAGCTAATGGATGACTTTGATGCCTATGCAGCGGGGAAGGAAAAGTCTGATGATTCGCGGTTTAATGAGATGATTAAGCTATATCGCCTCGCTAAAAAGTTTGATTGGCGTAAGAAAGTTGGCCCACAACCGCTTAAACGGATGTTGGCAAGTGTAGAAAATCTTAATTCATATGAAGATTACCAATCTCAATGGAAGAACTGGATTTTAGCAGGGATGCCTTCACCGATTAGTTTTGATATTGACGCTGATATGAAGAATGCGACTGTTTATGCTTTATTTGCCTCATCACCATCGCTTATTTTGCCTGATAAGAGCTACTATGAAGCAGAAAAGAAGGCTCAGCACGATCAATTACTCCAATTATGGTCTTCAATGGTGGAAGCCTTGATGGATAAGTTGGGGTATAGCAAAGAAGAAGCAAAAAAGATTATTGATGATGCAATCAAATTCGATGCCCTTCTTGCGCCAAATGTAAAAAGTGCAGAAGAAGCGGCTGATTATAGTAAGATGTATAATCCACAAACGGTTGCAGAACTAGCTAGTGCCACTGATCAACTTGATATTGCGGCAATAATTAAGCAGTTAGTTAGGGAAGAACCGGAAAAAATAATTGTGACAGAACCGGAATACTTTAAGGCCCTGAACAAGATCTTACAAGATAATTTTGAACTCTTTAAAAACTGGGCATTAATTCGTGTTATTCGCGAAAATGCCAGTTACCTTGATGATGAAATGCGTGAAATCAATGGACGTTATGGTCGGGCACTTTCTGGAAGCAAGAAACCAGTTAGCCAACGTAAATTTGCGTTCTATCTTGCACGTGACATGTTTAGCCAAGTAGCTGGGGATTATTATGGGAAGAAGTACTTTGGACCGCAAGCTAAAGCAGATGTTCACCACATGGTTGAGCAAATGATTAAAGTCTATAAAGGACGCTTGACCAATAACCAATGGCTTAGTAAGGATACCCGTGATAAGGCTATTCTTAAGCTTGATAAACTGGGTATTCAAGTCGGATATCCAGATAAGATCCCTGTTCTTTATGATCAATTTAAGGTTGATGAAGAGGAATCATTGATTGCAAACCTAAATCAATTAACAGTGACGGCTAATAAAGAATTATTCAGTCGTTGGAATAAACCTGTTGATCGGATGCGGTGGGAAATGAGTGCAGCCACGGTCAATGCTTACTACCACCCATTTAAGAATATCATTGTATTCCCAGCGGCAATCCTACAGGCACCGTTCTACTCGTTGAAACAAAGCAGCAGCCAAAATTATGGTGGAATTGGTGCAGTAATCGCTCATGAAATTTCCCACGCCTTTGACAATAACGGGTCATTATTTGATGAGTTTGGAAATCTTAATAACTGGTGGACAGATGAAGATTCTGCACACTTTAAGCAATTAGCTCAAAAGATGATTGATGAATTTGATGGGATCCCATTTGCTGGTCAAAAGGTAAACGGGAAGCTCACGGTTTCTGAAAATATCGCCGATGCAGGAGGTCTCAGTTGTGCACTTGAAGCAGTAAAAACTGAAGCTGACTTCAATGCCCAAGAATTCTTTATTAACTGGGCAACTATTTGGCGAATGAAGGCAACGGAACAGTACATGCAATTACTGCTTTCAATTGATGTTCATGCACCGCAAAAATTACGTGCTAATATTCAAGCAGAAAATCTCGATGACTTCTACACAGCATTTGAAATTAAACCTGGTGATGAAATGTACCGGGCGCCAGAAGATCGGGTTCATATTTGGTAATTTAAGATTTACAGAAGGTTGGAAGTTTCTCCAGCCTTTTTGTTTGCTATGACTCTTAGCGTGACAAATATCGCCTTCTTCGGTAAAGTTTAAGCATAGTTAATTTCCCGGGAAATAAATTTAATTGAAGGCAGGAGAACTTATTGAAATTTGCCGATAAAATGAAATTATATCGTTATCAAAAAGGATGGACTCAGCAGGATGTAGCAGAACGATTGTTGATCTCACGTAAAACAATTTCTAGTTGGGAAAATGGTCGAAGTTATCCTGATATTTTTATGTTGGTTCAAATAAGTGACCTCTACCATGTTAGTTTGGATGATTTATTACGGGAGGATCATGAGATGATAAATAACTATAAAGAAGAGCACACTATGAACAAACGAGTAGATAAAATTTTTGTTCTTTGTTATTTTTTGAATATTATTGGTGCTGTAGTTATAGTACTAAAACCAATTTTACCTTTTTTAAGTAATTACTTACCAAAACCGGTATTTACGATTATTTCTTTTGTTATTGTTTCCGGTTTTATTATATTAGTCAGTTATGCTGACTGGTCTAAAATAAAAAATAAGCCTGGATTTTGGATAACGTGGCTGATTATA
Organism: uncultured Lactobacillus sp.; assembly: GCA_946487795.1. Classification (GTDB taxonomy): domain Bacteria; phylum Bacillota; class Bacilli; order Lactobacillales; family Lactobacillaceae; genus Limosilactobacillus; species Limosilactobacillus kinnaridis. The sequence goes on from CAMLUN010000009.1 coordinate 30,303, forward strand.
ACGCTATTAGAAGTAAGATTAACATTTCCGGTCAATGTCCCAATAAATGACAATGGAATTGGATATATCTTCGGCGCGTTAACAGGAAATGTATTGGTAGCGTTATGTTTAACTTGTATTGTCTGGTTATTTCCGCAGTTTAAAGAAAGAAGGGCTAAATAATGCCGCAAATCAACGTGATCAAAGGAGATATTACCAAAATAAAAGTTGACGCAATTGTTAATGCTGCTAATACAACTTTAATGGGTGGCGGTGGTGTTGATGGTGCGATTCATCGAGCAGCTGGCCCAGCGTTATATGGTGCCTGTGAAAAATTTCATGGATGTCCAACGGGAGAAGCACGGATAACTGGCGGCTTTAACTTGCCAGCCAAGTTTATTATTCACACGCCTGGACCGATTTGGCATGGTGGTGATAATGGTGAAGATCAATTGTTAGCCAATTCTTATCACAATAGTTTACTGTTGGCTGATAAACATTTATGTCGGACGGTTGCCTTTCCTTCCATCAGTACAGGCGTGTATGCTTTCCCGCTTGAAAGGGCAGCAAAAATTGCGATTAAGACGATTAAAGATTTTCTCCCTACTGCCAATTATGTTTATCAAGTAACGGTAGTTTGCTTTGATGATAAAACCTTTACTGCTTATCACTCACAACCTTATTAAGCTAAATAGTTTAAAACTATTGGAAATTAATAAACGTTTATAATTTTCTGGATTGACTTTTTCCAGAAAATTTTTTGTTTTAAAAGGAGGTTTATTGTGAAGCACGCCAAATTACGATCGTTCACTTTTATTCTTGTTGCATTTATGCTGGGATGTAATGAGTTTATGGTTGTGGGCGTTTTATCAGATATTGCACGAAGTTATCATGTTCCACTTTTCACAGTTGGCTTTTTGGTGACAGCTTTTGCAGGAGTCTATGCGATTAGTACGCCAATTATTACTACCTTAACTAGTAATTGGAATCGATATAAGCTTCTTATGCTATTAATGACTATCTTTTTTGTGGGTAATACTTTAACTGCGATGGCACCAACACTTGGCTGGCTCCTATTTGCGCGAATTATTACTGCCGCTGTTGCTGGAACCATTATTTCATTAATTAACTTGCTAGTTAGTATAATTACACCAATGGACAAGCGGCCAATGGTTCTAGCGTGGGTCGGTGCAGGTTTTAGTATTGCGTCGGTCATTGGGGTTCCGCTTGGTACAACCATCGCAACATTACTTTCCTGGCACGATAGTTTTTGGATCATTTCAGGATTAACATTAATTGTGTTTGCATTGTTAGCCTGGCTTACTCCTCGTGATACACCTCAAATTAAAGGGAGCATTTTAGAACAATTAGCGCTATTAAAAGATCACCGTGTTTTATTAGGGATTGGAATCACGATGGCGGTCTTAAGTCTCCAGTATACTTTCTATACTTATGTCCGGCCGCTAATTACTACTGTGATGGACTTTAGCTTAACTAGTTTAAATTGGCTGCTGCTTCTTTTAGGGGTAATGAGTATTATTGGTAACGAAATTGCTGGAATCGTTGCGAGTCACAATGGGGTTCAAAAATTACCATTTGTCTTTATTCTCATGACAATATTAAGTCTTATTCTTGGGATTGTATTGGGAAATAAGATTACAGGAATGCTTGTTCTAGCAACTCTTTGTGTCGTTGTAATTATATATGGAACAACTATCCAACTGGTATTTATTAGTGTGGCAGAAAAAGAATATCCGCAGTCATTAGCTTTAGCAACATCATTAATTTCAATTTTTGCTAATGTTGGGATTTCACTTGGATCCTTTACGGCTTCTACTACTGTTAACTTTACTAATTTAACGATGCTTGGCTATGTAGGTGCAGTGTACGGACTTTTAGCGATCGGGTTATCTTTTGCCCTTCGTCGTTTTTACCGAAAATAATCTCTGAACCTGCTGAAAAGTAAGCAAATAATGGCTATAATGAATCAGTAATACAACTAGGGAGATTATTAAATTATGGATATTGTTTGGACATGGGATGTTATTCGCCGCATTATTGAAGTCCTATGGTTGATTAACATTGCTTTTGCAGTATGGACTGTTTTTCGTAGTCGTCGGGATATTGCATCAACTTGGGCATGGCTATTAGTCTTAACTATTTTGCCAGTAGTTGGATTTATCCTATATCTTTTTGTGGGACGACAATTATCCCATGATGAGATATTTAGTATTCAAGATGAGCAAAAACAATTACGGACTAAATATCTTGAAAAACAACGAAAATTAAGTGAAGAACATGAATTAATGCCAAAAGGAAGCCGGTTGTCGCGTGATCGTCAGTTAGTTAACCTTTTTTTGAGTTTGAATGATTCAGTAGTAACCTTTAATAATAAAGTTCACGTATTTATTGATGGGAAAAAGAAGTTTGATAAGTTAATTGACGATATAAATCATGCAACTGATCATGTATATATTGAATACTATTCCTTTTATGCTGATAATCTAGGGAAGCGGGTGTTGGCAGCCTTAGAAGATGCGGCTGCACGAGGAGTAAAAGTCCGTGTTCTCTATGATTTAAGTGGGTCTCATGGAACTACTTTCAAATTTTTTAAGCATTTAGAAGAATTAGGTGGAGAAGCGCAAGCGTTTATTGCTGCTGCCAAAGCTTATTTTCAAACGCCACGGTTAAATTATCATCTTCACCGTAAACTAGCTATTATCGATGGCAAGATTGGTTACATTGGTGGATTCAATATCGGTGATCAATACCTTGGCGAAGATCCTAAGTTTGGCTATTGGCGTGATACCCACCTTCGTGTCGTCGGACAAGCAACGATGATGATGACAGTGCGGTTTGCGATGGACTGGAATACAACCTGTCGAAAAACTCATAAAAAGAAAATTGACCTTGAAAAAGAATTTAAGAATTTTGAACTGGTTGCACCAGATGGCGATCCAGATGAGGTTCCAATGCAAATCGTATCTTCTGGACCGGATAATGAAAATTATTCAATTCGACGGGGATATGAATCAATTATTAGTTCGGCCCGAAAATACGTCTATATTCAATCGCCATACCTTATTCCAGAAGATTCAGTGCTGGAAGCATTAGTAATTGCCGCAAGAAGTGGAATTGACGTCCGAATTATGATCCCATGCATGCCTGATCATCCATTTGTTTATCGGGCAACGGAATATTATGCTAAATACTTAGTGAACAACGGGGTAAAAGTTTACAAGTACGATAATGGCTTTATTCATTCAAAGACGATGGTTAGTGGGAGCAACATTGCTTCTGTTGGTTCGGCAAATATGGATTACCGTAGTTTTAGACTTAATTTTGAAGTCAATGCATTTGCGTATAATGAAAAACTAACAGCGCAGTTAAAGCAAGACTTTGAAAATGACATGAAAAAGAGTACGTTACTTACTCCTGAGTATTTTGCTAATCAGTCAAAGTGGCGGAAATTCAAGCAATACTTTTCTCGCTTGCTTTCACCAATACTATAAAATGCAAAAAAATGACCAAGGTTTAGCAATTGTACGCCTTGGTCATTTTTGTTAATAATATTCTTCAATACAATGATTTTTTTGTGAACACTTGTCACAGGTAAGATATCTTGTATTAGGAGTATGACGGGCAAAAAGCCATTTACTAAGCGACACCCTAAACTTATGAAAACAATGAGGACAAATATAGCAAGTATGATGGTAATAATTTATAGCAATATACCAAGTTAAAGCAACTGTAATAAGAATTCCTAATAATAACCATATCAAATTTCCTTGATAAAAAAGAAAGTAAAGAATGCTACCCCAAAGAATGAAGTCGATACTGATACCAATAAGCAATAATTTAATTCGTAACTGTTTTAACTTCTTTGTTTTCTTGATCTTGTCAAAAATACTTTGACTGATATTTCCTGGGAAATCAGAATGTTTATTCAAAAAAGTTTCTAATTGAGATAGACTTGCTAATTGTTCTGAAGCGTCTTTGATTTCCTGCTTGAGTTTTCTTCGTTGGTTAACAATTAGGCTTTTTAGAATATTGTTGTCAGTGTCATTAATAATCTGTTGAATGTCTTTTAAGCTGAATCCTAATTGTTTATAAATTAGAATTTCTTGAAGTTGTTTAAGGCCTTGATCATTATAATGGCGCAATCCGTTTTCAGTTCGTTTAGCATGAAGCAACCCACGGCGGTCATAGTATTGGATTGTCCTGATTGAAACATTACATTTTTTGCTAATTGACCAGTCGTATACATATTGACCACTCCTTTCATACTATCAAGTGTAGCTAATGACGTAAGATCGCGGTCAATAGGAAAAAGGAAAGAGATTAGATTAAAAATACCTTAGTCTCTTTCCTTTTTAAATTTTTAGTAATTAAATAATTCTGTTGAAAGGTAACGGTCACCGCCATCAGGAGCAACAGTAATAACTTGCTTACCCTTACCAAGCTTTTTTGCGACTTCAATCGCACCTTTGATATTAGCACCAGCTGAGATACCAACAAGAATTCCTTCTTGATGACCAACTTCACGTGCCATCGTAATAGCGTCATCGCTCTTAATTTCAAGGATTCCGTTGTAAACATCAGTATCAAGAACTTTCGGGATAAAGCCAGCACTGATCCCTTGAATTTTGTGCTTGCTACCTTTTCCTTCTTTTAATACTGGAGATTCTGCTGGTTCAAGAGCATAAATTTGGACATTAGGATTAGCTTTTTTCAATGCATGACCCACCCCGGTAAGTGTTCCTCCAGTACCAACACCAGCAACAAATGCGTCAGGAATATCATCGCCAAATGCTTCAAGAATTTCTTTTCCTGTAGTTTCTTCATGAATTGCTGGATTTGCTGGATTATCAAATTGCATTGGCATAAAGTAGCCTTTTTCTTTAACTAGTTCTTCTGCTTTTGCAATTGCACCCTTCATTCCGTCGGCACCGGGAGTAAGAATAAGTTCGGCTCCATAACCTTGCATGAGTTTCCGGCGTTCAACACTCATTGTTTCTGGCATGGTGATGACAAGATGGTATCCCTTGGCAGCGGCAACCATGGCTAGGCCAACACCAGTGTTTCCAGAGGTTGGTTCAACAATAGTGCCACCTGCTTGTAATTTACCAGCTTTTTCAGCTTCTTCAATCATGGCAAGGGCAATCCGATCCTTAATTGAACCACCAGGATTAAAGAATTCAAGTTTTACATAAACGTCTGCTGCATCTTCAGGAACAACGCGATTTAACTTAACAATCGGAGTATTACCGATTAAATTTACAATTGAATTAGTGATTTTCGTCATATTAATTACTCCTTTACAAATTGTTGTGTAGCTATGTGATCCGCAACTGAATGAAGCCAATTATCAAAGAATACTCGTTGGGTAGTTGCCCAGCTAAATTCAGGATCTTTCATATGAAGCGGATCGCGAAAGTAGTTTTGCGGCTTGATATACTCAACACCGGGATTAGCATTCCGCTCTCGTAAGTATTCCTTTAAAAGGGCATCCTTTCCGTATTCAAGATGGGAGAAAAGAAAGTATTGGTTCTTTTCTCGAGCGCGGAACGAGAATAAGAAGTTATTTTTGGTCACAGCATTAATAACTAATCGTGAATCTTTCATAATCTTGTCAATATCGAGTTCGGCATAACGAGCATGGGGAGCAAGAAAACCATCAGGTAATCCTTTTAAGAGGGGAGCTTGCGCGCGCAAATAATTGTGGAAGACTCCAAAAATTTTTTCAGGTAATTGAAATTTTGGAATATCATAAAGATAGTTAGCAGCTGCCATCGCGCCCCAGCAAATGTAAAGTTGTGGAATGTTATTGGCAACTAATACGTCAATCAATTGATGAATCTCATCAAGATATGTAATTTCTTCAAATGTGAGTTGTTCGATTGGCGCGCCAGTGATAATAAAAGCATCCATTGTGGCAACTTGTTTAAAATCTAAAGGCTGGGAAATCTCTTGAACAATGTCAGGGACAGGGCGAGAAGTATAGTGTGTTTGAGGGTAAAAGTATTGTACATCAACATTGTAGGATCCCTCAGAAAGTACTTTTGTAAATCGCAGTTGAGTATCTACTTTGTCATGCATTAAGTTAAGAATTCCTATTCTTAATGGATCTGCCGTCATGAAATCACCTCGATATAATCTAAACCAAATTAAAAACTGTCACTAAGCAATACCGTAGATTAACCACGCCTAAATAAGGGCAGTCTAATCTGTCGTGAGTAGTTTAGCAACAGCTTGTAATTTTTTCTATGATGGTGGTGTTAATAAGAATCATGAACGACATCTCCTTATTTTATCGGTCGTACTTATTTATAGTAATTAAAGTGTAACCGTTAAAATAAGAAATGTCAATTTGTAGTACTTAACCGTATCTGTCAAGTTTTCATAGGTAGCCTTTAAATATACAGTTTTAGTGGGTTA
>CAMLUN010000010.1 GCA_946487795.1 uncultured Lactobacillus sp.
TACTGCGTATTTGCTTTTTATGAAAGTAACTTAACTTATGTCACAGTCCCTTTTTTTGTTATTTACCCTATAAGAAATTAATTAATGCTTTATCAACTTGAGTATTATTATGAAGTTTTGAATGTTGAGTATCTTTTCCTGTTATTTTTAGAATACGGTATGACTTTGCCCGAGCAGCCACTAGATACTTAAGTGACAATGAAGATACATTATCAACAGTACCGTCTGAATGATTACCAACATCACCAATAATATTAAGAACAGCTACTTGACCTTTCGGATAAGTTTGCCGTACTTCTGTCATTTGACGATATGTGGCGTTCATTTCATTTGGTTTTCCGTCTTTATTTAATTTCATTCCAACTGGTTGCTGGATAGCAGCAGGTACCTGTTTAAAATTCAATCCAGCAAAATGACCTGCGATATCAACCTGTTTTTGTAATTGAGGCATATTCTAATTTTTACCGTTTTACAACATATAGTAAATAATCGAAATATTTCCCAGGGAATGACCAACCATATTAATCTTAGTTATGCGATATCGTTTCTGTAATGCTTTTACAACATTTGTCGCATATTCGCCATGCTTATTAAAATCCAACTGCCTATTATTATCATAATTCACCTCAACAATTGGATTAATGGCCCCTTTATGCATTGAACCATGAAGAGTAACTTTTCCGTTATTAGTAACATCAGCTCGCAGGACTGTGCTCGTTACCCCGGCTTTTTTAGCAGCATTTACCATGTGTTCTTCTGCATGAAAACTACTACCTCCACCACGGAAAAATAGTGTTGGCGTTGTTGATTGCATATATTTACTATGTTTTTGCTGACGCCAAACTGCACCACCAATTATTGCCAAGATAACAATTACTATCACTACACCAATCCCAATATGGCTTTTTTTCATAATTTTCACCCGCTTTTTTACTTACCTAGATTATAAGCCTAAGAACAATAATGCAGTCAAAAATTATTTTAATGTAGAAGACGTTGCCAAAAGTTTCCCCGTCGAACATCATTAGCACTATATAGAGAGTAAGTTAATGGTTCACCATTAAGCGTTTCTAATTGATCACTCGTTATCCTTAAGTTGCCAACACGTTCACCTTTCCAAATAGGTGCTTCTAGTTTTTTCTTTTTATATTGTGTTCCAATTGTATAATTCGTTTTTGTATCGTACGGACTCCAAATAGTTACATGTTGTGGCGTGAGTTTCATTGTTTTTTCAACACCATTAGCTACTTTACGTGTTGTTACTGATAATGGAACTTTTATTTTTTGTAAATGGTCCTCTGTCTTAAGGATCTCATATAAATCCTGCGTAGCCTTAAATCGGTTGTCTTTATTGCTCCCTTTTGAATGTAAAATAACAGTAATAATGCGATGTCCTTGATACTTACCTGTACTTGCAAAACAAGCTCCCGCACTGTCAGAAGTCCCCGTCTTCAAGCCATCAATCGTTACCCCTTTTACAGCGTACTGTTCTCCTGGTAACATCTTATTAAGATTTTTTTCAGTCTTAACTTGATCTTTCGCTATTTGAAATTTTACTTCTTTTTGTGCTGTAATTTGCAAAAGTTCAGGATAATGTTTTACAAAGTATTGCGATAAAATAGCAACATCACGTGCACTCATCGTATTAGCAGCATTATTAGGGAGATCCGCTAACTTAAAACTTTTCATATCTCCATTATCTAATCCAACCGAATTCACAATGTTTGTCTTAGTCATTCCAATTTTTTTGGCTTTTTGCATCATTTTAAGATTAAATTCATCGGTTCCATCCCCGGTAGCAGTTGCAAGTGCGACAGTCGCCCCATCCGCTGACTTTACAAGGGCTGCATTGATTAATGTCCGAACTGAATAAGATTGACCAGATTTTAGTCCGATTGAAGAATAAGCAGCATCATTAGAAATAGCCGCAATTTCAGGAGTTATTTTTACTTGAGTATCCCATGAAAGTTGCTTCTGTTGGATTTCATCTTCTATTACCAAAATAGTTAATAATTTTGTAATTGATGCCACGGGAAGAGCCTTATCTACATTTTGCTTATAGATAATTTGCCCTGTTGAAGCATCAGCCATGATCGCTGCAGAAGCATCAATTCGATTATTTGCTAACACTGATTGACTTCCTACCATTAGCATCATGAATAGAGATAAAATAAAAACTGTCAACTTTTTCATAAAATCTATTCTCCTATTTTCTTCAAGTACGGTAAGATAAACTTAATAATAAATAATAAAGGAATTCATTATGAATAAAGAACTTAAATCGCTGCTTTTCATCTCAACTGGTCTATTCCTTATTTTTGTTCTAATTTTTAATCTTTATACATATAATGCTGCTAGTTTTATTCCCCAAGCTAGCAAAACAAGTCAAATTCTTAGTCAAAATCGGCTTCGTGCTCCTAATATTCACCGTTCCTCTGAAAATTGGGCATACCCTAAGATCGGTAACGCTCCTATTGAATTGATCGCCATCAAACAAGCAAAAAGGATTCTAGTTATCAACTCAAATAAGCGCCAAGTTATTTACATTATTCACGCACAGATTAATCTACCAGCACAAAAAAATTCTTTCCGCTTACTTCACGCTCGGGGGCAGCAAATTTATCATATTAATGGTTCCCAGCAAGCCATCGCTAAGAATTGGTTAGGAATTACTAATGGGAACTACATTGAAACCCCCGTTACAGATATGAATAATCATCAGGTCTCACGAAATCTACGAAAAGCACCCAAAATTGAAAATACTATCCAGGTGTCAATCCCCGATGCTAAATGGCTGCAAACTTTACCTGAAAACACACCCTTAATAGTTAAGGAGGACTATTAATATGATTTCACGCCTAAAACATGGACGGTTTTTTAATCACTTACTTGGAAGTAATCTTATTTTGCTAATTATAATTAGCTTTTATAATCTTCTTACATACTTCATCCCATTAATCAAAATTTCAATCATTCAAATAATTTTATTCTTTCTAATAATTGACCTACTCTTGATTATCTTTAAGATTTTAGCGCTATACAATTAGCCGACAATCTCAATCTTAGTACCAACTGGCAAATTCTTTTCCATCCATTGAGCGTCTGGCACTGAAAGCCGAATACACCCGTGAGAACCCTGTGTTTTTCCAAGCTTAGCAGCTTCATGTTCATTATATTTTCCATCTGCTTTAGTCGGAACACTATGGAACAAGTATTCTCCATGATTCTTCCAAGAAACGTAGTAATTAGCTCCCTCTTTCAACGATTGATTAAAGAAGCTATCTCCTCGCTCTTGCTGAGCATAAAATGTTCCTGTCGGGGTCACACTTTTCAGTTTACCAGTTTTAGGATCCTTTTTATAAATTCCACCTGTGCTATACATTGTATAAATGACTTTTGAACCATCATACAAATATGTCCGATTATTTTTTAAATCAACTTTAATCCAAAAGTCCTTCACTTTATTCAAATCTGGATACGGAACTGTTTCCGAGGACTTATGCCAATCAATTGGGGTTCGCATATGACTTTCACTATTATCGATTTTCTTTTCTTGTGTTGGTTTTTCTTTTACTTGCGATTCAACTACTGCTTTTTGGGGATGGGCATTCGAAGTAGCACGTAATTCTGGACCAATTGCAATTATTGCTACTAATAAGCAAAATATTCCATAAATCCAATGCTTCACTTGTAAGTTCAAATTAATTTCTCCTTTACAGATAATTCAAAACATCACTATTATAATTATAGGGAATTTTTTATTCAATATACTTTAAAAAAGGTGTACAAAATGCGGGATAATCTTAAAGTTTCATACTTAACTGCTATCTTTTTCTTTATTGTTGCTATCATTTATGCAAATCTTGCGTAATAATCGTGAGGATTCTACTATGACATCATTTTTTCATTCATATCAAATATTTGGTCGTATACCATCAACCATAAATGGTCAAAGGATATTTTACGAGCCAATATCCTTTTTATTCTTTTAGTTATTGTTTACGATCTTTTTCACTTTTCATTAAAAATAATTAATTGGCGGATCTTTTTTAAAGTATTTCTGCTATTAAATATTTGTTTGTTTTTTAAGTTCCTTTTAGATGGTATTGATCGCTATTTAAGAACACGGTAACTTTATAAATTCTTTATTGAGTTATCAATTTTCCGTGCTAAGATAGGAACGTAATTATTTATTTTCGATTTGAGGAAGGTACAATGCATTCATATATTAAATACTGGATAGCAGGAATAGGAGCATTATTAATTATAATGATTGCGGGGATGACTGTTCACCAGAAAAATCATTTCAATAAAAACGTAACCATCAATAACATTGCCGTGGGAGGGCTAACAGCCAAGCAAGCTTTTGATAAGGTAAAGGGGACCTCAGGAGCAACCAAGGTATATGTTGACAATAAGCTAGTTTACCAAACTAAATCCATGAAGGCTAATTTTAGCAATAACGATGAACAAAAATTTAATCAAGCACTGAAAAAGCAGTTTACATTTTTCCCATCATATAAAGCAACGAACTTATCAATAAAGCCAGATAACTTTGATCAAGATTCGTTTAATATTGCGAAAAACAAATTAACTAACGAGGTACATCAACTCAACACAAGTCGTAAAGCTCCCGTTGATGCTTACGCGGTCTACCAAAATAAGAAAGTTTCTGTAGTTCCTGCAGTTAAGGGTAATAAATATGATTTACCAAACGCTGTTAATCAACTAAATAATCAAGCCGGAAGTACTAAAATTAATATTACTTTACATAAGGAACAGCCGATTGCTGCAAATAGCAAAACCGTTAAGAACGAGGAAAAACAGTTAAATAAGTTAAAAGGGAAGAAAGTTACTTACCTCGTTCAAAATGAAAAGTATAACCTCACTACCAATCAAATTATTACCCGGGCAACCTATCAAAACGGCAAGTATCATTTCGACACTACGGCCTTAAATAAACAAGTAAAGAAAATCAATGAGAAACATGCAACTCTTGATAAGCCATTTAAATTTAGAACTCATTCTGGAGCAGAAATTACCACTACAGCTAATGGTTCCTATGGTTGGAAAATTAGCGAGAAAAAAGCTGGCAATTCATTAACTAAAGCAATTATCGATGGCCGCCAAGAAGTTGATGGCGAGCACGATATTGAAGGAAAAGGCTATAACACTGCTGGACTCGGCTACAATGTTACATCCAATAATGGTATTGGCGACACTTATGCTGAGGTTTCATTAGCTGACCAACGAGCTTATTTCTACAAAGATGGTAAATGTGTCCTTGAAACAGATATCGTTAGTGGGACTAATAACGAAGGCAACAAAACGCCAAAGGGAGTCTGGTATATCATGTACCAACAAAGTCCTTCCGTTCTCCGTGGACAAAACGATGACGGATCAAGTTATGCAAGTAAAGTTAATTATTGGTCGCCGTTTACTTTAACGGGATGTGGCTTCCACGATGCAAGTTGGCGTCACAATTGGTCCAAGACTGCTTACCTAAGCGATGGTTCGCACGGCTGTATTAATATGCAACCAAGCGTGGCTGGCCAAGCCTTCCATGATTTAAAACAAAATGAACCCGTTATTATTTATTAATACTCTAGGGAGCGAGACAGAGGTCACTTGTGACTTCGTTTTTCGACGCGAAGCTAGCCTCTGGGAGCCCCCGCCAAGCAATAATAGGCCTCTAGCGTTCGGTTTCCGGACGTTAGAGGCCATTATTGTACTGCGTATTTGCTTTTTATAAAAGTAACTTAACTTATGTCACAGTCCCTATTATTTTAAAAGAACGCCTAACCGGACTGTGGTGAAAAACTTGCAAGCTAACTTATTTTTTTATTCTCTTAATTAATATATACGTAAAAATTTCCCTTTGCACCTCATAATTCTAAAATAGTGGTACAGTAAAAATAAACCTTAGGAGGCTTAGATTATGACTGATAAAATTGTTACTTCAGAAGAAATGCGACATTACGATTCTTACACCATTAATACAATCGGTATCCCTTCCCTTGTGTTAATGGAACGAGCTGCATTAGCCGTTCGTGATGAAATCTTGCATGCTTTTCCAATCGCGCTAAAAGATGTGGTAGTAGTTGCCGGTAGTGGAAATAATGGCGGGGATGGAATAGCCATTGCTCGGTTGCTGCATCTTGCTGGTGTCCATGTAACAATCCTCAATATAGGTAATCCTAAACATGCGTCTGCTGAACACCAAACACAAGAAAAAATCGCGCAATATTATCAAATTCCCGAAACCTCTGATCTCGCTGTCCTTAATAAGGCAACATTAATTGTCGATGCAATGTTTGGAATCGGAATCGATCGTGCAGTAAAAGGAGCTTATACCGACGCAATTAACGCCATTAATAACACTGATGCAGTTGTCGTTGCAGTAGATATGCCATCAGGAATTAATACTGATACTGGAGAGGTAATGGGGACTGCCGTCAGAGCTACTACAACCGTAACTTTCGCCTATAATAAAGTTGGCTTAACCAAGAATGCCGGAAAAGATTACGCAGGAAATATTGTCGTCGCAAATGATATGGGAACCTATGCAGTAGACTGATTGGAATATTATTTACCGAGCCGTTTTACTATTAATCGCTGAATATTAATATTATTATAATAAGTAACGAACGTTTCAGTGAACTAATTTGGAGGTAAATAATATGTCAGAATTAACAACCAAATTATTTATAGATGTTAAAAATTTTGAAAAATACCAATCAATGTTAAAGTGCCAAGTACACATTGAAGAAGAACGTCATGGTGATTATTGCTTACCGGGTTTTCCTGATCGTCACAATTTCCACCGCCTTCTCCGGATTTTACGTAAACATGATGACGGTTTAACTAGCAAACAACTAATTTATGACTTCGATTACCGGCCAAGTGACCTCGAAGATGCTACTAAAGCATTAGTAACAAACAATTTGTCAACTACTACCCCAATTAACGAGGAAGACTACAAAATTCAACTTAACACTGAAGGTATCGAAGTTGCTGATAATCTGCTAAAGCGCCGTGACAAAATTGCTGAAGCTGCTTACCACACATTAAGTGAAAATGAACAACGAGAATTAGACCGTCTTGTAAACAAGCTAATAGAGGATTATGCAAACCGCGACGTAAATTACAACGCCCTTGGAAATATTTGCCGTTAAAATATAATATCCTATTCAAAAAAGGCAGAGGCTAAGAGAATTTTTTTCTATGATCCCTTAGTTTCTGCCTTTTTAGTAGCGACAAGTCTTATTAAGAAAGTACTTTCCCGCTCACTTTCAATTTAGTTATTTTAAATATTCTGCTGGATTTGCTACAAAATCGCTAATTTTAATAGTTGTTGCATCCTTAGTAGCAGCATTCTTTAATTGGAAAGTTCCTTCTTCAACTTCACGAGCGCCAAACACTGCAAAGTACTTCGCATTACGACGGAAAGCTTCTTTGATCTGCTTACCAACTTTTACCCCACTGTAATCTTTGTCAGCCACAATCTCTTGCTGACGAATTTTACTGAGGACTTCAAATGCCATTTCATCCCCTTGCTGATCTGCACTAGCAAAGAAGACATCTAGTTGGTCTTGAGGAGCAAATGCAGGATTTTCTTCTTGGAGTAAGAGCATTAATCGTTCAACACCCATTCCGAAGCCAATTCCACCTTCTTCAGGGCCACCAAGTTGGCTAATCAACCCATTATAACGGCCTCCTGCACAAACAGTCGTGTACCCACCACCAAATACTGGTGAGTCTGACATAATTTCAAAAATAGTATGGTTATAGTAATCTAGGCCCCGCACCATATTGGTATCAATTTCAAAATCAATTCCTAATTTATTTAATAAGGCCTGCACTTCGTCAAAGTAAGTTTGTGACTCTTCATCAAGATAATCAAGGATTGATGGAGCTTCTGCAACAATCTTCTTATCGCCTTCATCCTTACTATCAAGTACACGCAATGGATTCTTATATAAACGTTCTTGAGAGTCTTTACTCAATTCATCATAGTGAGGCTTCAAGTAGTTAATTAATGCTTCACGGTAATCTTCACGAACTTTTTTATCTCCAAGAGTATTAATAACCAATTTAACATTTGGCACTCCAAACTTTTTAAAGAGCGCCATTGCCATTGAAATAACTTCCACATCAATCTGTGGTGACTCATTGTTTAATGCCTCAACTCCAATTTGGTGGAATTCACGTTGCCGCCCTGATTGTGGACGTTCATACCGAAACATTGGCCCCATGTAATAAACTTTATAAGGTTTAGGATATTCTGGACCATAGAGCTTATTTTCTACATAAGCCCGTACTACTCCAGCTGTTCCCTCAGGACGCAATGCAATATGACGATCACCTTTATCATGAAAATCGTACATTTCTTTTTCAACAATATCTGAAGTATCGCCCACATTCCGTGAAAAAACATGGTAATCTTCAAACATCGGTGTTCGAATTCCGCGATATCCAAACTGGTTAAAAACTTTGCGCGCATTTTGTTCTACTTTTTCCCAAATACTTGTAGTTCCTGGTAAGATATCTGCAGTTCCCTTTGGCTTTTGATAATCCATTAACTGTGTTTCCCCTTTCGTTACGTATAAAAAGCAAAAGCCCTCTAAGGCCTTAACAGCCTTAGAGGGCGATATTCATCACTGTTCCACCTCTATTTCACAGTAACCTCACAGTCACTGCCTCATGGAGTTGCGTTAACTCCTGATGATAACGGAATCACCGGAACAGACTACTAAAATTCATCCTTTCAGCTAGTAGAGGTGGATCATGTCTGCTCCCAGCTCTCAACTCAACTGGATCTCTGTCAATTACACAGGCACTTTGTTTCTACGTCAATGCTTTTATAATACATTAGTGATTTTACCATAGCTTACAGATTTTGGGTATCATTTATCTAAATTAAGCCGCCGTTGAACTCGGTATAAATACCATAAATAAAGACAGATAATAATCAGAGTACCGGTCATTAGACAAAAGACTGAAATAAATAAAAATTGATAACTTCCTTTTTCAATGACAAATCCACCGTACAATGGACCAATCGCACGTCCAACCGACATCATAATATTAAGCAATCCTTGGTAATGCCCAGCTTCGTCGACATTAGTCAGTTGAGCAATCCAAGCAGGTAGGCCAGCAAAACTAGTCATTTCACCAATTGTTAAGATTACAAAATCAATAACAAATGCTGTCAAAGTCCAAGCAAAAATTAACAGGAGGAAAGATAGGGCAAAAATAAAGATTCCCACAATAATTTGCGTTGATAAACGAACATAAGGACTTAACTTATTAACAAGTGGTTGTCCGATAATAATTAGCACCCCATTCAATGTCCATAACATACTATAGGCATAGAATGGAATCCCCATGTTTGTCATATGGACTGCCATTACACTTTCCCATAAGGAATAACTTAAATGAACCGCAATATAGTTTATGAGAATAAACCAAACCAAGACGATCCATCGCGAATGCAATTGGCGGGAAACATGATAGTGTTCTTGGATCTCTGAATTATTTTTAATTGCATCTACAGCCACATTAAATGTTAAAACAACTACTAGCATTAACAAGGCATAAAAGATTGTTGCTACAGCAAAAACTACCACTACACTAATCGGTAAAAGAACACCCACCAGCAACGTTCCAATCACAACTCCGATATTAAAGGCCATATAAATATAATTAAAGACATAACGGGAAGAATGATCACTGACCAACGTCCCATAAGAATTAACAATCGTGGCATTGATTCCATCCCCAAAGCTGTTAATTGTAATTAGGACAGCATACCATGGCCAATCATGAATAAAGATCAATAAGAATATTGCTAGTGTTGAGAGGCTAACTCCTAAAATAGCTGTTTGATATTGTTTCCAATAGTCAAATAACCACCCTCCCAAATAATTTCCCATCATCATGGCAATTGACATTATTAACATCACGAAGCCAGCAGTCGTCAGAGTTTGGCCAAGGTAATTATGAAGATACATAGTTGTAAGCGGCCATAAAAAAGCTGCCCCTGTGTTGTTTAACAGACTTGCAAGGGCAACCCATTTTAATTTTACTGTTTGCTGTTCCATTTTAACGTTCAGATACCATATCAGAGGAAGGTACACGTAAAAGCGTATAGGTTACAGCACTATGATTTGCTTTTAACCCTAAACCATTAATAGCAGTATTTTTATACTTTACATCCATTACCGCTGCAAAAGCATGGCCTGTTTTGGCATCCTCTTTTTCCAATTGCTTTTTATCCCATGGCAAAGCACTCGCATCTAAGGTAACTATCCGCGATCCATCAGCAACCGATCCATACCGTGAATTTGTTGTATATTTATCATTTCCAGCCCAGTACGTATACGACACAATTGGGTGCTTGCTGCTTTTACTACGCGTCGCTAAAACATAATAGAAATCATCTGACTTATTTCCCATTTGAAGTGGACGATAAGTGATTGAAGTCTGTGTTTGTTGATGATTATTAATGTCAACTGGACGGAAAAATGTGAGATATGACATCCCCCCGAGCCAACATAACGAGACAACTAATAAGATCACATAACGAATCACTAAATTTAATTTAAATACTTTTTTTGTCTTCGCAATCAGCATTAATTGTTTAACACGGATATAGTGGATTACATAACAAAAAAAGGCAATTGCACATATCCACGATAGCCATCCTAGCCAATTCCAACTCATAATTTCAATACTCCATTCTCTAAATTATTTACTATGATTATCACACAAATTGATTCACTTGTCGTTAAATCTTAATAACAAACAAATAAATTTAATAAAATAACTACAAGGATAAGTTCAAACTGTGCTAAACTAATTTTTGGTAACAAACTGTGTCTTGATTTAGAATAAGAGATAAGGTTAGTATTATTTAATAATATACCTACTAAGGAGGAATGTTTTCATGGACAATTTGAGTGAGCTTGCTCAAGAATTGATTAACTTTGAGCGCAAAAATGACTTAAATGATAATGAAGTTGCTTTCGGCAGTCATTTATCTGTTGAACGAATTCACGAAATTAAATCATCCAATACTCCAGTAACTTCAGAAGAAGTCGAATTGCTTCAACGGTTCATGCAAAGTAAGTAACATTACCATTCATACCATTGTAGCAAAATCAAAGCTAAATATTTTCTAAAGCAGAACTAATAATATTTCTCTGCTCTAATCTAAAAAGGACCTAGAAGAAAACATTACTTTCTTCTAGGTCCTTTTTCTGCTTATTTTGGTTGATAAAATTCAACCGGAACAAGTTTAGTTTCGATCTTTTCATGAGGTGTTTCTATTCGCTTCATTAAGGTTTCAATTAATTCTTGTGCCAACAATGGAATTGGTTGGATTACTGTTGGAAGATAAGGCGCTACTTTTCGAATTAATCGCGAGCCATCATAACCTGTAATAAAAAAGTCTTTATTTATTTGCTTTCCTGCTTGGTAGTAAAGATTGCTAATCGTTAATGCTTGAACATCATTAGAAGCCAGCACCCCATCATAATTACCAGGAAACGTAGCCTCAAGATCCAAATGTTGAATAGCTAAAGGTTCAAAATCTCGTTTCTGTTTATTCAAAAAATCAAGTGCCCCTTGAATCCGATTGATGGTAGGTGAAACAGATGTATCTTCATCCACAATTACCGCCAAGTGTTTTACATCATGTTCTACCAAATACTTCGCTGCTAATTCACCCCCGTGGTAACTATCAGCTGCAACAATTGGGATATTATCGGCAAGATATCTGTCAAAAGAAACAATGGGAGCAGTAAGTTGGTGATATTCCTCTATCCCCAGATTATGAGAACCCGAAATAATCCCATCTACTTGATTTGCCATCAACATATTTAAGTATTCATGCTCTATTTCCGGATTTTGTGCCGATGATGCAATAATTGTTTTATAACCCTTTTTAAATAACTCATGTTCAAGCTCATTTGCTAATTCTGCAAAAAATGGATTAATTAAATTAGGAAAAATTAAGCCAACAAACTTAGATGGTTTACCCTGCATCGCCCGTGCCAAGGCATTTGGTTGGTAATTCAACTCTCGCATCGCCTCATGGACCTTATCAATCGTCTTTTGACTTAAAGAACCATAATTATTTATTACTCTTGAAACAGTAGTTATTGAGACCCCCGCTAATTGAGCAACATCTTTTAACTTAGCAACCATTCTAAAACTCCTTGATTAATTTCGTTTAAGTTATTCCATTATTATAGCTCACCACATTTGAACAATCGACGGTTACTTTAAATATAATTTTAATCGCTATTTTCACAAAAATGTGTTCTATTACATATGTTTAATTTATCATTTATCTAAAAATATTTTTCATTTGATAAAACATGTTTTGTGAAGATGATAATTATTGATTTTATGATATTTTCTCCCCAGTTTTAAAGAATTTCACTTGTTTTTTACCTTCAAATTAAATTGACGCTAAAGAGAATTAATGCTAGTTTATAGGTAGTTGAATCTTTAGAACTTCTTAAACTTTTTGACCTTTTTGATATTATTTTAATTTATGAAATGATTAATAAGCCACTTTTAGGAGTAATGTTTAGGAATTTCAAATATAACTTAAGGAGTCCCTGCCAATGAATCGTCAATCTAATAATGATCCATCAACCCATTTTAAAATGTACAAAAGCGGAAAAAAATGGGTCTTCGCTGGATTAACTGCTGTTACCTTATTAACTGCTAGCGGCGCTGTTGCTCATGCTGATGATGCTTCAGTTTCTTCTGCAGAGCCTGCCGCCGCTACTACTGCCAATACACAAAATAATACAAATAGTACCGCTGATTCTTCTGCTGCCACTCAAAGTACATCAAACAGCGCCTCAACAGGAAATAGTGCTACTTCTAATGCCAGTCAAACTGTTGCCAGCCAAACCGCAGCAGATTCAGCTTTAGCACAATCTGCTGAAGCTAAACAAGCTGCTCCACAGGCTGCTAGTGCCGTTGCTACATCACAAGAGAACTCAACAACAGATTTAAGCGCCCTCCATTTCAGTAATAACGCTTCACAACAAGCATTCATCCAAAGTGTTGCTCCTGGTGCAATCCAAGGATGGAATGAATACAAAGTTCTCCCTTCAATTACAGTTGCCCAGGCTATCGTTGAAAGTGGTTGGGGCCGTTCAGCCTTATCAACCCAGGCCCATAACTTATTTGGAATTAAGGGTTCCTATAATGGAAATTCAGTTGTAATGCGTACACGGGAAGTTTATGGTGGCCGGAGTGTTTACGTTAACGCCAATTTCCGGGCCTACGCTAACAACTCCGAATCAGTTACTGACCATGGTCGCTTTCTCAATGTAAATAGTCGTTACCGTAACTTACTTGGTGACACTAACTATGCATCTGTTGCAAATAAGCTTCGGCAAGACGGCTATGCTACCGATCCAAGCTATGCTAGTACCTTAATTCGTTTTGTTCAGACATATAACTTAAATCAGTTAGATGCCGTTGCCCTTTCTGGGAAAGTTGTTACGAATAAGCAAACTGAAAGTGCTCAAACTCCCGAAACTAATGTAACTGTTTCAAACACTGGATACTACACGGTTAAGGGCGGAGACACCTTATCGCGCATTGCCGGACAGTTTAATACAACTGTAAATAAACTCGCCACCTTAAATGATATCCACAATGTTAACCGTATTTATGTTGGTCAACGGCTCTTGGTTCGTCAACCTGCTGAACAACAACAGCAACAAGCAACCCCTAAGCGAACTGAAAACAATACTACCACTAATAGTAATACATACACCGTTAAGAGTGGCGATACCCTTTCACAAATTGCTGCTCGTTTTAATACCACAACATCTGCATTAGCTTCAACTAACCATATTAGTAACCCTAATTTAATTGAAGTTGGTCAACAATTACGGATTAACAATAGTGCTAGTGCTCAAAAAACCACTTCACGCCACTCCAATACTAACAATGGAAATTACGTAGTCCAAAGTGGTGATTCATTATCAAAGATTGCCGCTTATCATGGCTTAAACTGGCGATCAATTGCAGCTAAAAATAACATTCAAAGTCCATACACAATCTTTGTTGGACAACGTTTATCACTTTAGTCAAGTAACTATTAAATTATTATATGATATAAAGCAAGAAGTATAAGAAAATCTATGCTTCTTGCTTTTTTGTTTTAAAAAAATTCTTTTCTGTTCTAGAATAAAGGTAGGCAGTTTATTATTAATATTCACTAAATTACTATTAGGGAGTTTATAGAAAGTATGTGATATTTATTGTGGTAGACCGTTGGACAACAGATATTCCAAATGTTAATAAAATCAGTCAATTATTTAAATTACTAGGGAATCCTAAAAGATTACAATTATTATATTTGCTGATTCAACATTCAATGAGCGTTTCAGAAATTAGTATGAAGTTGAACTGGGAACAATCGGGGGTTTCTCACCAGCTACAACTATTGAGAAAATATAATTTAGTTCAACAACGGCGAGAGGGGAAAACCGTTATCTATCATTTAGAGGATCCGCAGGTAATGACCTTGATCGCTGATGTATTAAGTCATGCAGAAAAAATCATCCAATAATTTAGTGAATATTCTTTGGGATCCCCCCATTGAAATAAAAGAAAGGCGTTTAGAACTCATCCTAAGTCAAACTTAGACGATGACTTCTAAACGTCTTTTCGTTAGTTAATAAACTTAATTTCTAATCGTTCATCTTCCAAAACTCCTTTTACAATCAATGACTTACCATCATAGAACTGATGCTTATCTAACCAAAATCCAAGATGGGCGTGACTATAAAACTTAAAACTATACCGCATTGCATTATTAAGTTTACTAACCTGCAACACACCTTGTGAGCCATCGGAACAAGTAATATTTTGTGATTGATTATTATTATGAACATAAATTGTTGTCATTCTTCTCACCTCCGTTTTTATTATATCTCAATTTTGGAATACCTAAAATATTTTTGAGCAAAACAAAAAAGCAACAACTTCAGCTATAGGAAAGTTGTTGCTTTTAAACTAATCTGCAGCTAATGCATCGATTGGATTAAGGTTTGCCGCCCGACGTGCAGGAAGCAATGCGGCAATAAACGAAATTACAATCGCAATTACGATTGCAAAGATTACATTTCCAACAGTAATTTGTACAATATTATATTTAATCAAGCCATATAAAGCGTGGTTAATAATAACCGTTACAACTGCAACAATTAGCAGTGCGAGAATTGCGGAAAACAGTCCAATAAAGACGGATTCAGACGTAAATAATCGGCGAATATCTTTTTTTCGCTCACCTAGGGCTCTCAAAATACCGATTTCCTTTGTCCGTTCCGAAACTGACATGTACATTGTCACAATAATCATTAATGCAGACACAAGTAATGAAATTCCAGCAATTGAAGCAAGAACCGTGGAAGCAAGACTAACATAAGTATTAACGGTTTTAAGGATCGACCCGACTGTAATCGCTCCTAATATCCGTTTGTTATTACTACCACGAAGATTATCGATCTTATTCGCCACTCCTTGAACACTGTCAAGATTTGTTACATTAACGGTTGCAAAGTTAGCAGCAGTAGAGGCATTCGCTTTTTGAAGCAGCGCACGCATAGTGAAATAAGTAATTGAAGTTCCAGCACTCGCGCCTTCTGTAATCCCTGCCACCTTGAAGTTTCCAGAAACGGGAACTGGATTATTATTGGCATCTATCCATGTAAAGGAGAGACGGATAGTTTTACCAACCATTTGCTTATAATTTTTAGCACTTGATAATTGGATTGCTTGTTGCTTTGTAAGAACGATTTCACCATTCTTGGGTTTATGCCCCTGTTTAATTGAATCACTAGTAATTGCCTTACTCCAGGTACTTAGTGAAGTCCCACTTTGCTTTTTTCCATTATAATCAAGCTGAAAGGCGCTCACTATAATTCCCGGTTGGACAGATGACACATTATCAAGCTTTCGTAACCGGTCAATATTATGGTCACTAATCGTCATTGATTGAGGATTGGCCGCCATCGTTTGTCCTAACGATGATTGAATTTGTTCCTGGGTCATCTTTTTACCAGTTGTGTTTTTAAATACGGTAATTGCCTGCGGATTAGCAAGAGAATTAATCTGATTTTGAATGTAACCATTTATCCCATTACCTAAACCACTAAACAAGAGTACGGCAAAGATACCGATTGCAGTTCCAAGCATAATTAACGAATTACGCCAAAAGTTATAGGTCAAATGTTTAAAAGCCGTTCGGTAGCTCGCCATCGCCGGTAAAACTCGTGGAGTAATCTCTGTTGGTTCTTCTGGAATCGGATAAGCAGGACGCAATCTTTCATCGCCGTCAATTTTTCCATCAGCTAAATGAACAATTCGTGTCCCATTATCCGCTACTTCTTGAGAGTGAGTAACGGCAATCACTAATTTCCCATCACGAGCAATCTCGTCTAATAATGCTAATACTTCTTTTGTATTCTGCGCATCTAAGGCTCCTGTTGGTTCATCAGCAATAATAATTTGTGGGTCACTTGCTAATGCCCGGGCAATCGCTACCCGTTGCTTTTGCCCTCCTGATAAATGGTTCGGATGCTTTTTTACTTGTTCACTTAAACCAACCTTATCTAAGAGTTCCAACGCGCGCTTCCGACGTTCTTCCTTAGTCAAAGTTGTCATATCCAACGCAACCAAAACATTATCCAGCACCGTCAAGTGAGAAATTAAGTTATAGGACTGATAGATATAACCCACCGTCGCGCGCCGATAGCTATCTAGTTGCTTTTCTTTTTTATGATCGAGGATTTTACCATTTACGAGGACTTCACCTTCAAAGTTACGATCAAGGCCCCCAATGATATTCATTAAAGTGGACTTTCCACCACCTGATTCACCAAGGATGGATACAAATTCTCCCCGATCAAACTGTAAGTCAATTCCCTTAAGAACTGGGAATTCCTCTTTGTCAAGATAATATGATTTATATATGTTTTTTAATTCTAAAAAAGCCATTGCATCCTCCCCTTTACTGTTTATTTAGTCTGTTTATTATAGCAAGGTTCGTTATGAAAAAGGTTTTTCGCTCATAATTCTTTAACATTATTTATATTATTGGTCTGGAGAATTTTTACTTAATGTAAGTTTCCCATCAGCTAACTCGTAAACATTATCTGCATATTCACGCAAACGTAAATCATGGGTTACAGCAATCACTGCTTTTCCTTCCTTTTTAGCCAGATCTTGAAATAATTGCCCCACTGTCTTTACTAAATTACTATCTAAGGCCGCTGTTGGTTCGTCTGCAAGAATTATCTCGGGATTGGTATAAAGGGCACGTGCAATCGCTACCCGCTGGTTTTGACCTCCTGACAATTCAGAAGGATATTGCTTGAGCAGCTTCTTTATTGCAAGCTTTTCCAATAATTCATCAAAAGCTTCTGATGAGACGTTCCCATTCTTCTTTATGCGATCAACAAGCTTAAATTGATCCGCCACATTTAGATAGGGTAATAGGTTATACGACTGAAGAATAAAACCAATCTTCTGTAAGCGTAGTTCATCACGTTTTTTAGAAGATAATTTCTCAATATCAATTCCATCAATTAATACTTTTCCTGAAGTAGGTGTTTGCAAACCGCCCGCAATCGTTAGAAAGGTACTCTTTCCTGATCCAGAAGGTCCTAAAATTAAATTTAGTTCTCCCGCTTTAGCAGAAAAACTAACATCCTTAAGAACATGGACACGGCTAATTCCTTCGCCATAATATTTGTTAACGTCTACTAACTTCAATTTTGACATAACATTTGCCTCCTCACCTTAATTTAAGGCCTGTACTGGATCAATCTTAATAATCATTCGGACTGGTAATAACGAACCAATCATTCCAAGAACTATTAATCCCACTGCCATTAAACTAATTAGTGGCCAATTCATAATAACTGGTACCGACATTGGAATCGCTACACTTGTAATAAGGGTTAAAAGAATCCCGCCAATTACTCCACAAACCATTAGGAAGATTGATTGAGTAACTGTCGCAATAATTAGATGACGAGCAGGAATTCCTTGAGCGCGCATAACTGCATAATGACTTATTTTTTGCATGGTAAGAATATATAAGAAGACCGCAATTACAATTAACGAAATTACCATTAAGAAGCCGATCATAAAAGTAAACGTATTATTTTGCGCTGAATATCCCGGTAGCTTATTAATATATTCGTTAACAGTGTAGTGTTGGAGATCAGGGTAGGTATTTTTACTAAGCTTATTGTCAGAAAAGAGTCCGCTAGCAACGGCTGAACTATTTAATCCTCTCAGTTCCCGCCAAACTGGCAAACTACCATATATAACGGGGGCAACGCTAAATTTAGCATCATTAACAAAGCCAACAATCTTATATTTCTCATTTTGAGAATTGATTGTTACTCGATCCCCTAAATGGTACCCCTTTTTGCTTAAACTCTTGTCAACAACAATTTCATTATTTCCCTTAGCTTGACGGCCACTTGTAATCTTAATCTTTTCCCGGGAAATAAATTGGTCAGGATCTAAACCGATAAATTGAGCACTTTCTTTACTTGCTCCTTTTTCTTTAAGAACTACTGGTGCCTGACCAACAAGAGCAACATTCTTTTGACCTTTACCAGATAGTTGGTCACGAGTAATAATTGATTGTCCAAGATTATCATTGCTATTTTTATTTAGAAAAACAGTTTCCGTACCCCACTCTTTAATGGCGGCATCATTTTCATTTTGGAGTCCCAACATCATCCCCATTAGGAAAAACATTAGGTAACTAATTAAAACAATCATGGCAACAATTAATCCATAATGCAGCTTTTCATGTTTCATTTCTTTTAGTGCTAAAAACATATTATAACCTCCTACTGCAACAATGCAGTCAGTGCCTTGGAGAGCCGTTCAATTGCTTCATTTTGTTTATCAGGTTGAAGAAGGCAATCCTTAATCGTTTCATGACTCAAAACCATTACACTCCATTCTTGAGCACTATGAATCTTAATTTGCGGCTGCGTATTATCACGTAACAATCCTTCATTTGTTTGAAAGTGCAAACGCATAAAATCACGGTACTTACTTCCGTTGATCTCATCAACAAAAGCTTTAATCTGATTAACATAATCATTCGCAGCTAAAATATGGTTTGCACGGGTAATTGGTGTATGAATTTCTAAAATTGCCACTTGATAAAGATACTGATATGCCTCCGTTAAATCTGTAAAATATTTATAAAATGCTCCTCTGGCGATTCCTGCTTGTTTTACAATCCGTGCAACTTGTGCACTTGCTAAGCTATGTTGACTAAATTCTGTTAGTAATGCATTAGTAATAAGTTCTTTTTTCTGTAGATTTAAATTTTCAAATGTTGTACTTGGCATCTTAATTCCTCCATCGCATCGTGACACAGTGTCACTATGAACTTATTTTATACGTTATCACCAAAGTGACATCATGTCAATCACTAGACAAAAAAAGCGAGGCGAAAAATTTTTTGCCTCGTTTTTAATATATTTAAATTTTTATCTTAATCTAGAATTAAGCTTCTTCGCCGCCAACCTTAACAACAGCTTTTGAAACCTTACCTAATTTACCACTAACAAAATCTTCAACACCATCAAAGTCTAATTCGTGTGAGAAGAGTGGTAATGGGTCAACAACACCAGAAGAAAGAAGTGCAATTGAGTCTTCAAAAGTGTAAGGGTTAATGAAGGCCCCTTGAATTGTAAGTTGCTTTTGGAATACATCGTAAGTGTTTACTGAGAACTTGTCATCAGGGTTACCAACACCAAACATTAATACTTGAGCACCACGAGCTGCAGCTGCAAGTGCTTGTTCTTGAGTAGCTGGCAAACCAACAGCTTCAACAACGATGTCATATGCATCAGCAGGAATTTCTTCCTTAGTAGTGTTGATAGTCTTAACACCGAAGTGCTTCCGGTTGTTTTCCAACTTTTCATCTGAACGACCAGCTAAAGTAACTTCGTGAATACCACGAGCCTTCAAGATTTGTGCAAATAATTGACCTTCAAAACCATCACCTAATACTAAAGCCTTTTGGTATGGGTAAGTTTCAAGTAAGTCAACACCGTGCATTGCACATGAAATTGGTTCAACAACGGCAGCTGCCTTTAATGAAACATCATCAGGAATTGGGTAAACAACTTTTGCAGGAGCAGTAAAGTATTCTTCAAAGCCACCGTTACGGGTAACACCAACAGCATCAAGGTGTTCACACAATTCTGGACGTTGAGTCCGGCAGTACTTACATTGACCACAGTAGATGTTAGGGTCAACAGTTACACGATCACCTGGCTTAACGTTAGTTACTTCTGAACCAACTTTTGTAACTACCCCTGAGTTTTCATGACCTAAAACGATAGGAGGAACAGCTGATGCAGATCCTGGAAGGCCGGCATAGAGCGCTTTATCAGTACCACAAATACCAGCGTAGGCAGTATGAATTAAGACTTCATCAGGCTTAATTTCAGGTTCTTTAATATCTTCAATTTCGAGTTGTTTTTTACCTGTTAAAACAAGTGCCTTCATAATTAAAATACCTCTCTTGTGAATTTTATCATTTGTCAAGTGATAGTATAGTGTGAAAACGCCTTAATTGTCAAACGTCCAACAATTATCTCACATTCTTTTCGCCATCATAAAACGTTAAACTCAGCAAATCCGAACCTAAATAAATCCCGGTATAGAAGCATTTTCTAAAAAAATGCAATTTTTAAATATTTTTTTCTTCACTAAGTTTATGCTATTTTTTTGTTATCACATAAATGGTTTTACTTTCATTTTTTAAATTACATAATTTCACAAGGCTTTTTATCCTATTTAGCGTTTTACATCAAGAAATAAAATGTTTCTACATATAAAGTAATAAATTCTAAATTTATATAGAAAATTTCTCCAACTTTCAGAAAGCGCTTAACTACCATTAGGCACGCCAAAACTTATCTCCAACCGCTCCTCAAGATCGCCCAAACGGCCGTTATAACGGCGATTTTCCATTGCAGGATATATTTTTTTATGTTACCCTAACAAAGTATTCGAACTTAGTTAATTATGGTTTCCAATCTAATTAACAAAACTCAAACGAAAGGTGGATTTGGCGTGGACGACACAAAGAATCAACACCGGAAGCATAAACTTATTGAATATGCTAACGGTAAATCACTTGAGGAAATCAACGGAACAGTTGAAGTTCCTCGTGGAAAAGGCTTCTGGCGAACATTATTCGCTTACTCTGGTCCCGGTGCATTAGTTGCTGTGGGTTACATGGATCCAGGTAACTGGTCAACTTCAATTACTGGTGGACAGAGTTTCCAATATACCTTAATGACTACTATCTTGATTTCAAGTTTGATTGCGATGTTGCTTCAATACATGGCGGCTAAACTCGGAATCGTGAGCCAAATGGACCTTGCTCAGGCAACACGGGCACGTACCGGTAAAGCATTAGGTATTATCTTATGGATTATGACTGAGTTGGCGATTATGGCTACTGATATCGCTGAAGTTATCGGGGCTGCTATTGCTTTAAACTTACTGTTCCACATTCCGTTGATCCCATCTGTATTTATTACTGTTCTTGATGTTTTAGTACTGCTATTATTAACCAAGATCGGATTCCGGAAGATTGAAGCAATTGTTGCATGTCTGATCTTGGTAATCTTGTTTGTTTTTGCTTACCAAGTTGCCTTATCTAACCCTAACTGGGGTAGCGTATTTATGGGTCTCCTTCCATCAGCTAAGGCAATTGCCCAACATCCAGAAATTAGTGGTATTACTCCATTAACTGGATCATTAGGTATTATCGGTGCGACTGTTATGCCTCACAACCTATATCTCCACTCAGCAATTTCTCAAACTCGGAAGATTGACCACAATGATCTTGATAGCATTCGTCAAACTGTTCGTTTTACTACTTGGGATTCAAATATCCAATTATCCTTAGCATTTATTGTTAACGCCCTTCTTTTAATCATGGGAGTTGCCGTTTTCAAGACTGGTGCTGTTCAAGATAGTTCTTTCTTCGGTTTATATGATGCCCTGAATAACACTTCTATGCTTAGTAATCCAATCTTAATTGCGGTTGCTAAATCTGGTGTATTGTCAACTTTATTTGCAGTTGCTTTACTTGCCTCTGGTCAAAATTCAACTATTACTGGAACACTGACTGGTCAAGTTATCATGGAAGGTTTCGTTCACATGCGGATGCCTTTATGGGCACGGCGGTTAGTTACACGAATTCTTTCAGTCGTCCCAGTTATCGCATGTGTTGCTATGACGAGCGGTGAAAATACTATCCAACAACACACCGCCTTGAACCTTTTAATGGAAAACTCACAGGTATTCTTAGCTTTTGCCCTTCCATTCTCAATGTTACCATTATTAATGATGACTAACAGTGAAGTTGAAATGGGTGAATTTAAGAATAGTGGCTGGGTTAAGGTTTGCGGTTGGATTTCTGTAATCGCCCTTACTTTCTTAAATCTTTACAACCTTCCTGCAACTTATGAAGGTTTTGGTATTTGGGCAAAAGGGACATCTGACGTTCTCGCTTATATCACAATTATTGTCATCCTTGCTCTTCTTATCTGGACTTGCGTTGAACTCTACAAAGGGGACAAGCGGTTTGCTGCTGAAGGTAAAGGATTCGGCCAACGTGAAGCTCAAATGAAAGATTCAGCTGTAGAAGATTAAAATAAAAAACTGGAAATTTGCTTCCAGTTTTTTATTTTTGTAACGATTCTTTCACAAAATGTTCATACTTGAACGGTATAGTATAAACAATCCCTAATATAAATAAACCCCTATTTTTCTTCTATACTATCCCCCTCAAAATAGCTATGAAGAAATACGAAAAGTGGTCGGCCCATAATGAGTCGACCATTTTTTAATACATCTAGGCTCACCATGGTATAATAAGGAACTAGATATATTACTCATTAAGTATGAGGTGAAATCATTGAACAATAAAGATAATAATCAAAATAACAATAAGCGGCGACCTACGCGGGTTGAGCTTTATGACACTCCTAAGCCAGGAGAAGAAAAGAAAAAACGTTCTTTCTTTAATCGTAAACCTAAACAGACTACCCCTAACCATAAACATAAGACAGCATCCCCTAACAAGAAAAAGAATCCATATGGAATTTCACGTCGGATGTTCAAGGTCATTTTAGGCTGTCTATTAGTTGTCTTAATTGCAACCATTGTTATTTTCTTAGTTAAACAACAGGACCCTGTTAATGTTGATAGCAATGACACTACTGTCTCCACAAGCACTTCATCACGCAAGAAGCATAAAAAGAGCAGCAGTAGCAGTCATAAGCATCGTTCAAGTTCCAATGACAGTGATGACAATGATACTCAAGATACTTATAGTATTTCAACTCCTAGTCGTTCGAATAACACGCCTCAATCAAGTCATCCAACTAACCAACAACCAGCTACTAACTCTTCCTCAACTCCGCAACAAAACCAACCATCGCAGGAAGAACACCATGATCAAGGCAACAGCCAACAACAATCTACTTCACAACCAGCAAGCAACAATTCTGGGTCACAGCCTAATCAAAGTTCGCAAAGTACTAGCTCCCAGTCAAACCCGCAACCTGCTTCATCTCAAAATAATCAACATTAATTTGGAATAAAGGGGTTGTCAATTAAAGTGGGCGTGCTATAATCAAGACAATCGATTGAAGGATATGCACCTTCAAAGTCCTCTACAGAGAGTAGGTGCCTTGAGTGGAAGCACTTGTGAGTGACAATGATGGTTGTACCACCTTCCCTTATTATTAGCCGAGATAAGGCTAGTCGGATCGTGTCCGTTACCGCACCTTAGAGAGGACATTACTAGTGTGTCCTAAAGATGGGTGGAACCACGCTAATTTTTGTTAATTAACGTCCCTGATACTTTCAACGTCGAAAGTATCAGGGACGTTTTTATTTATATTAAAGGAGAGATTTCTATGGCTCAGGTTGCTGTTATGTCCCCAGATGGATCAGTTAAGAAGATCGATCGGGATTCACAAGAAGGTTTAGAAGCATTACGTAAGCTTTCTGCATTAATGTTAAAGGCTGCACTAAAACAAGAATTTAAAGGTATCCGACTTGGTGAAGCTGTCGCTGACGAAGATGGTTTCCACGTTGATTCTGATAAAGATAATCAACAAGTTTCTGCTGACGAATTACCAGCTCTTGAAGACGTAATCAAGGGAATGGCAAAGAACGATGTTAAGGTAGAATTTGTTGAAGTACCTGTAGAGGAAGCACTTGCCGAAGTAAAAGATGATCGTTTCTCAACTGAATTGATCAATGAAAATGCTAAAGACGGCAAAGTAGCAATGTACCAACTTGGTGATGTCAAAGCTGTTGCAGATGATGACATTCTTTTATATGGTAACGTTGTTAAAAACTTACGCCTTCTTTCTGTTGCTGGTGCTTACTGGAAAGGTATGTCTTCAAATCCAATGCTTCAACGGATTTACGGAACTGTCTTCTACAAGAAGGACGCATTAGAAGAAGACTTAAAGAAACGTCAAGAAGCTAAGGAACGTGACCACCGTGTTATCGGTAACCAACTTGACCTCTTCTTTGTTGATCCTAAAGTTGGTGCCGGTTTACCATACTGGTTACCAAAAGGTGCTACTATTCGCCGGACCATCGAACGTTACATTATTGACCGGGAAGTTGCCGATGGTTACCAACACGTTTATACTCCAGTCCTGATGAATCTTGATGCATACAAGACTTCTGGTCACTGGGAGCACTACCGCGATGATATGTTCCCACCAATGGACATGGGTGATGGCGAAATGCTTGAATTACGGCCAATGAACTGCCCAAGCCATATTCAAGTTTACAAGCACCATATTCGTTCATACCGTGATCTCCCATTACGAATTGCTGAGCTTGGTATGATGCACCGTTATGAAAAATCAGGTGCTCTTTCTGGTCTTCAACGGGTTCGTGAAATGACTTTGAACGATGGCCACACTTTCGTTACCCTTGACCAAATTCGTTCTGAATTCGCAAAGATTTTGAAGTTGATCATGAGCGTTTACGAAGACTTTGATATTACTGACTACAGCTTCCGTCTTTCTCTTCGTGACCCTAAGAACGTTAAGAAGTACTATGCTAATGACGAAATGTGGGAAAAATCCCAATCAATGTTGAAATCAGCAATGGACGATCTTAACCTTGATTATTATGAAGCTGAAGGTGAAGCTGCCTTCTATGGTCCAAAACTTGATATTCAAACTAAGACTGCTCTTGGGAATGACGAAACAATGTCAACTATTCAACTTGACTTTATGCTTCCAGAACGATTCGGACTTTCCTACGTTGGTCAAGACGGTAAAGAACATCAACCAGTTATGATTCACCGTGGTGTTGTTGGAACAATGGAACGGTTCATGGCTTACTTAACAGAAATTTACAAGGGTGCATTCCCAACTTGGTTAGCCCCAGAACAAGTCCACATTATCCCTGTTAACGAAGAAGCCCATGGTGAATACGCAGATAACCTCGCTAAGAAGATGAAGGCTGCTAACATTCGGGTTAATGTTGACCACCGAAATGAAAAGATGGGCTACAAGATTCGTGAAGCTCAAACACAAAAGGTTCCATACACTCTTGTTGTTGGAGACGATGAAAAGAATAACAATGGTGTATCTGTTCGTAAGTACGGTGAAAAGGAACAAAATGAAATGAGTCAAGAAGCATTTATGAATGAAATTCTTGAAGATATTGCTTCTTACTCCCGTGAAAAGTAATTAAGACTAAAAATGGCTCTATCACAACTTTGTGAAAGCCATTTTTTTGTTTTAAATTTTATGAAAGTGAAATTTTTAGCATAACTTTAATCACCAAAAATAAACCGTTTTCGAAGTGTTCGTGAAGTTTTTGACAACCTAAAATTAGTAATTGACACTATTACTCAAAGGCTTTATAGTAATAAACGCTCGCTTCTGAGCCACTAAATATATTAATTAATTATTCTAAAAACAAAAACTATTTATTTTGGAGGTATAAGATATGTCTACTATGAACGATTTATTTAAAGCAATGGGTAAAGCTACTGAAGAACATCATGCTAGCGGTCTTTTATTTGAAGCTAAAACTGATGCACCTGCTGGTATTGGTCAAGGTATCCTTAACGTTCGCAAGTAATTTTAAAAGGTCATGATTAGGGATTTCCCGATCATGACCTTTTTTATTTATCCTTAATAGCCAAAGCAAATATAAACATAACTAACCCCAGAGCAAACAGAACACTTAATGAAGCTGCGCCGACCGTCGATTTACCAGTCCATTGAGTAACGATTCCAACAATAAAGGGGCCAAGAATGGCGGAAAACTTCCCAAGGATATTATAGAAACCAAAAAATTCGCTACTGGCATTTTTAGGAACAAGGCGGCCGAAGTATGATCTACTAAGTACTTGAAGTCCGCCTTGGCTTGTCCCAACTAAAATAGCTAAAATCCAAAAATCAGTCAAAGTTTCTAACCATAAAGCATAAAGACAAATAAAGAAATAAACGATAATGCCCAGCATAATAATTCGTCTCGTAGAAAATCTATTAGCAAGCCAACCATATAAAATTGAAAATGGAACAGCAATTAACTGAACTACTAACAGAACGACCATCAGCATCGTTGTTTGAATTCCTAAGTCTTTACCAATAACCGTTGCCATCGTAAAGATTGCATCGACACCGTCAATATAGAAGAAGTAAGCAACTAAAAACCATGTCAACTGCTTATATTGATTAATATGATGCATAGTTCTTCTCAGACGACGCAAACTATCGACAAAAGGATTTGCGACACTGCTGACGCTATAACGTTGATGACCATTTTTTAATAACGGCCACGCAAAAATAATCCACCAAACTGCAGCCAGAATAAAACTAAATCGGGCTACTCCATAACTGCTTAAGAGACTGCTAAAGCCCTTACTTAGTTCTGCTACTAAAAAGATAATAAAGACGACTACTCCTCCTAAATATCCCATTCCATAGCCAGTCGATGAAACACGATCCATTTGCCTATTATCGGCCACATCTGTTAAAAAACTGTCATAAAATAGATTTCCTCCTGAGTAACCAATAATTGACCCAATATAAACGATTAAAAGTAGTTGCCAGTATTTAGTTGGAACAAGGGCAAGCCCGATTGTCAGTATAATTTCCAACCAGGTAAAAAGATTTAGCCAGCGCTTCTTTGCATACGGGTAATCAGCCAATGCCCCTAATAAAGGCGCTAATAATGAAATAACAAGCGTACCAAAACTATTAGCATACCCCCACAGTGCTGTCGAGTTTGCTGCACTAACACCGGCATGATCAGTTACTGCTTTGAAATAGACTGGTAAAACAGCGGTCACAACTAAAATTCCATAACCAGAATTTGCCCAATCATAAAAAATCCGTTGCCATTGTTGTCTCGTAAACTTCACAACGTCACCTCAGTCTTTAAAGATTGCATCAATTGCTTGTCCGGCAGTTGAAGTCGGATAATGTAATCCTAATAATTTAGCAAATGTCGGTCCTTCGTCAACCAAGCGAGCATGTTCAACAGTCGCACCACTTTTGATTCGGAGACCAGCAAAAATAGCGGTAGTGAAGTAATTTGCTTGTGTTGGCCCGTAACCATGAACGCCATGATAGCGATCGTGAGTTCCAATTGATTCTGGATCAACTTTTTCGACAATCGCTGGTCTGTTTACCTCATCGGTGAAATAGTATCCTGGTTTGGCTTCGACGAGGAATGTGCACTTAGGATCTGCCTCCCGTTTGATCGCCTCTGCGTTATCATGGATTCGCTCAACCCCTTCAACACCAGCAATCATTTGCTTAATTTTTCCTCGATCCACGGCACCACGAGTGTAAATATAAGTTTCTCCATCGCAAGTTTTAGCAGTGACTTGCCAGTTATTTCGATAAGTGCTTTTCTTTCCAAGAGGGTGAAGAAGTCCTTGTTGCGCAAATAACATATTTAAATGAATCATCTTATCAACATTAATTTGATAGTGATCTCCTAAAATCACAAAGTCTGTTTGCCCGTAAGTACCGGTATCTTTTGTCGCTTGAATTATCTTAGCTACACGTTTATCTAGACGGTGTAATGCTTCTTTGGCTTGTGGTGATCAAACCCCATAACGGTGACGCATACTATCCATATCAACTAAGTGAATCAATGTTAAGTCCGGCTTTTTATTTTTTATTGTATCAACCGCACAGGCTGTTACAAAATCGTCAAGCCACGGCTGCTTAATCCCGTGACGTAATTTACCGTATTTTTTATTCATTCCATATAGAAATAACGGACTACTTGCCTTTAACGAAACCAGTACTTGATTTGTCCAAATTCGATTAGGAAAGATTTCTGCAAGGTTATAATCAATCTTACTGCCAGCAGTCACAGGCCACAAAAATGCAGCAGTTGTTAAGCCCTTTTCTTTTGCAACATCATAGAGGGGCATCAATTGAATATCTTTTCGATACCAGAACCAGTCAGGCGATTGCCGGCGCGGCTGCAATTTAGTATTGTTAATAATTCCATGTACGACCGGATACTGACCAGTAATAATCGAAGTATGGTATGGGATGGATAAGTTAACGTTGGAAAGATTCCCTCAACTTTTTTCACCCATGTTCCTTTTTCTATTAAATCTGCTAATGTTGGTGTTAATTGACGTAATTCGTTTAGGTCACGAAAACCTAATGAATCTAGCGAAATAACAATCATCTTATGCTATTTCATCAGTTCATCTGCTTTCTTTTCAAACTCATTAGCTATTTTAAAATAAATCATTGTTAATAACTAGTTTTGAAAGAAATTATCAAAAATCATTCTCATCGTAAGCATTAAAATTTGTATGATAAAAAAGTTAACCCACATTAGTAAGCCAGCGATTTTCAATAAGTTTTAAAGTGAAATTTGATTCACAGTAATTTTTAATGTAAAATTAAGTTTCAGTTTTCAGTATTTTATGAAAGGAATCATAATCATGCAAAATCAGTTACCCAAGGGAAAAGAGCACGAGAAAACTCTCGGCCTCTTCGACCTTTCTATTCTAGGTATTGGCGCAATCATCGGAACTGGAATTTTAGTTTTAACTGGAATTGTCGCCGCGGAAGATTCAGGTCCAGCAATTGTTTTCTCTTTTCTGATTGCTGCTCTTGCTAGTGGTTTAATTGGTCTCTGTTATTCAGAATTAACCACTAGTTTACCCAATTCAGGAAGTGCCTTTTATTATGCGTGGGTTTCAATTGGTAAATTTATGGCGTTCCTTGCTGGATGGACGCTGATTGGGGTCTACGTTACTACAACCGCTACGGTAGCCAATGGTTGGACTGGGTACGTACAATCGTTCCTAGAAGTCCTCGGAGTTAATTTACCACATAAATTACTGGTTACGCCTGCAGCTGGTGGTTATGTAAACCTCCCTGCTGTCTTGATGATCCTTTTTATGACGATTATTTTGACACGTGGAACTAGTGAAAGTAAACTTGTTAACAACTTCTTGGTTGGTGTCAAAATCTTTATTATTGTTCTATTTATCGTTGTTAGTGCTCAACATATCAATCTCGCTAACTGGCACCCATTTTTACCATATGGATACAAGGGAATTTTCACAGGAGCATCTGCTGTCTTCTTCTCTTTCTTAGGATTTGATGCATTAGCTACTTCTGCTGAAGATGCTAAAGATGTTGATAAAAATATTCCCCGGGCAATAATTTTATGTTTAGTTATTTCAACTGCTCTTTATATTTTAGTTAGTCTTGTTATGACGGGAGTTCTAAGTTATAAAGATTTGAATGTCTCTGAAGCTATGTCGTATGTTCTTTTAGCTAAGGGTCATAAATACGTGGCTGAAATTGTTTCACTTGGCGCTGTTTTAGGAATTATGGCTGTCGTCTTTGCATTCATCTATGCTGGCTCAAATATCATGAAGTCAATGAGCCGAAGTGCCTTTCTTCCTCAAGGCCTCGCTAAAGTCAACGGCAAAACTCAAAGTCCTAATCGTGCTATTTGGCTAGTCGGACTTCTTTCAGCTGTCCTAGCTGGAGAATTCGATCTCCATTATCTTGCATTAATTGCCAATATTGGATCATTGGTTGTCTTTGCTTTAATTTCGCTCATCGTAATTATCTTACGGTACCGTTATCCAGAATTAAAGCGACCATTTAAGGTACCTTTTGGCAACGTTATTCCTGTGCTATCAGTATTGATCTGTATTGTTTTATTAGTAAGCATCTCACTTAATGCTTGGTTAACATACTTATTGTGGCTAGTAGTCGGATTAGGAGTTTACTTCTGCTATTCCCTTCGTCATGCCAACGAATTTAATTTCCAAGATGAAAGTGATATCCCAGGTAATTAAAATTTAGTTCTAAATTATGATAGACCTCTACATTGATCCAGAATGTTAGAGGTCTATTTTAATATTATTTAGCACTTCGATTTTGACGAGTTGTTTCCGCTAAGTGGACTAAATTAGTAACAAAATTATGAGTTTTGGCTTCATAATTATATTGGCGACCCAGCTTAACAAAGTAACCATTGATATAATCAACTTCCACTGGACGATTATGACTCATATCTTGGTACATTGAAGGATAATGATGCGGACAGCCAACTTTAGAGACATAATTTACACTTTCTAGCTCTTCTGCTCGCGTATTAACTAATTGTACCCCTGCACGTTCACAGACATCATATGCTTCATCGATTAATTGCCGAGATAGTTCATCAGCCTTATCAAACGCCGCATATTCACCCATTGTAATTTCAAACATAGTACAAAGGGTATTAACGACTGAATTAAAGACCACTTTTGCCATCAACGTTCCCATAAAATCATCTTTAAGGGATGGATTAAAGTTTGCTTTTTTAAGTTCTGCCATTAACGCTTGTGTCTTCTCATCAGGCTTTTCAGTATAATTAGCCCAATTAGTCGTTCCCATCCCTCGTTCTCCAACAAATTCCACTTCGCCAGGTTTGGTTAAAATAGTTGCTACTAAGGCAGTTCCAGCAACTACTTTTTCTTTTGGGAAATACTTCAATAATTTTTCAACATGTCCCATTCCATTCATCGCTGTCATCGCATATTGATCCTTCAAGAAATGTTCACAACGTTTTAACATATCATCTAACTGCATTTGTTTTAATTCAAAGAAAACAAAATCAGCATCTGTAGCATTGTATTCTTCAGGTGTATAAACATTAACGGGAACAAGGTGTCTATTTTTATGCTCGCGAGTTACATAAACGCCTCCTTGTTCTTTCATCTTATTGTAATGTGGTAACCATCCTTCAACAAAATCAACTTCATTACCTGCTTCTTGTAATAAAACACCAAACCGTAATCCCATTGCACCTGCACCAACGACTGTAAATTTCATAATTATCTCTCCTTTTTATGACTATAAAAAAGCGTCCTTAGATTAAACAACTTAACCTAAGGACGCTTTTTGCGTGGTACCACCTTAATTTGCCAACAATTCACATTATTAGCCTCAAATGTTCAATGCTTCCATTAAACACGTCAGCTATAATGGGCTGATCCCACCATTAATTACTAATTTCATCATGGCACTCAAAGTGATTTTCATTATAAGCAGGTTATCCTTTTTCATCAACCAAGGACTCTCTGCTAATCCACTCATAATTACTCTTCTTTTCAACGTGTTTTCATAATCACATTTTAATTTTTATCTAATTTAATACTTTGGGTTGTAAATGTCAAGATTTATTTTTGTTATAAATTATCTTGACATCCCTATTTCATCCGCGTATTATAATGACAACTAAATGAGAGAAAGCTTAGAAAAGATGAGTAATCTTAGAATCTTATTACAGAGAATCACGGTTGATGAGAGGTGACATAAGAGACTGAGACGAAGATGGTCTTGGAGCTTCACGAATTACGAGTATTTTATATAAGTAGTTCACGATTGACGACCGATAAAACGTCCGGGTATAGCTTCCATTAGTGTACCTATTGAGGATAGTATTGTGAGATACTATCAAATTAGGGTGGTAACACGTTAATTAACTATTGATTAATCAACGTCCCTAGGAAAAGTAGAAATATTTTTCCTAGGGGCTTTTTTATTGCTTCAATTCTTGAACCCATCACGAATAGAAAGGATCGATTTACTATGACTGAATTCACTACACGTACTACATCACCATTTCGTTATGACATCGTTGGAAGCTTCCTTCGTCCTCAAGAGCTAAAAGAAGCTCGCGCAAAATTTGCAAACGGCGAAATAACACAAGCAGACTTAACAGTTGTTGAAGATAAAGCAATTATTAATTTGATTAAACAAGAAGAAGCTGCCGGCCTGAAAGCAGTTACTGACGGTGAATTCCGGCGTAGTTGGTGGCACCTTGACTTTTTCTGGGGATTAAATGGCGTTAAAAAAGCTACTCTAAAGGAAGGCTATAAATTTGCAGATGAAGAGACTCGTCCTGAAACTGCGCAAATCACTGGAAAAATCTCCGGCGAAAACCACCCCTTTGTCGAACACTTCAAATTTACCCAAGCTCATACCTCTGATGGCGTTCAAGTTAAACAAACTATCCCTGCGCCAGCACAATTTTTAGAAGAATTTCTTCGTCCCGAAAATCAAGCTAATGCTAAAGAATTTTATCCCAACCAAGAAGATTTAGATCATGACGTTGCCACTGCTTATCATCAAGTGATTGAAGATCTTTATGCTGCTGGTTGTCGTACTCTTCAACTAGATGACTGTACATGGGGAATTTCTGTTAACGCCTTTGCTAACCTAAGGAAAAAAGACCCCAATGCTGATGTATCTCAGCTTAAAGCCCTGCAAAAGCGATTTTTAAAAGTAAACAATGAGGCAATTGCTAATTTACCCGCCGATTTAACAATTAATACCCACGTTTGTCGCGGAAACTATCACTCAACATGGGCTGCTGCCGGTGGTTATGGACCAGTTGCCGACACACTATTTGCTAAAGAAAACGTCAATGCCTTCTATCTCGAATACGATAGTGAACGTGCTGGCGGATTTGAACCACTTAGCAAAGTTTCTGATGATAAATATGTTGTCCTTGGTTTAATTACTTCAAAATCAGGTGAACTTGAAGATAAGGCAGCAATTATCAAACGAATCCATGAAGCTGCGCAATTCCATCCATTAGATAAGCTCTGTC
Source organism: uncultured Lactobacillus sp. (assembly GCA_946487795.1). Classification (GTDB taxonomy): domain Bacteria; phylum Bacillota; class Bacilli; order Lactobacillales; family Lactobacillaceae; genus Limosilactobacillus; species Limosilactobacillus kinnaridis. The sequence continues at coordinate 33,253 of CAMLUN010000010.1, forward strand.
TTAGTCCTCAATGCGGCTTCGCATCAACTGAAGAAGGAAACATTTTAACAGAAGAACAACAATGGAAAAAGGTTGCACTTGTTAAAGAAATTGCTACAGAAGTTTGGGAATAATTTAAAATGAATAAACAACCTAAGATTAGTTCAGGACAAAAATAATTATTGTCCTGGACTTTTT
>CAMLUN010000011.1 GCA_946487795.1 uncultured Lactobacillus sp.
TTAAAAAATAATTATGCTAAGATTAAAAAATAAGTAAAAAGAAATTGAAAGGGGTCATAGTAATGACACGAAAAGTTGGAGTTATCGGAATGGGTAATGTGGGGTCAACAGTTGCCCACTATATTGTGGCAATGGGTTTTGCAGATGACCTAGTTCTGATCGACAAAAACGAAGCAAAGGTTAAGGCAGATGCACTTGATTTTGAAGATGCGATGGCTAATTTGCCTTTCCATACCAATATTACTGTTAATGATTATAGTGCGTTGAAGGATGCGGATGTAATTGTATCCGCGTTAGGAAATATCAAACTTCAAGATAATCCTAATGCTGATCGTTTTGCTGAACTTCCATTTACCCGCCAAGCAGTAAAAGAGGTTGCACAAAAGATTAAGGAAAGTGGCTTTAACGGTAAGATTGTGGCTATTACTAACCCGGTTGATGTTATTACCTCGCTCTACCAAAAAATAACTGGTCTTCCGAAGAACCATGTATTAGGAACAGGGACCCTGCTTGACTCTGCACGAATGAAGCGGGCAGTGGCTGAACGGCTTAACTTAGATCCGCGTTCTGTAGATGGTTATAATCTTGGAGAGCATGGTAATTCACAATTTACAGCATGGTCCACTGTTCGCGTTCTTGGCCGTCCTTTAACTGAATTAGCAGATAAGCGTGGATTAGACTTAGAAGAGCTTGATAAGGAAGCTAAGATGGGTGGCTGGACTGTCTTTCAAGGGAAAAAGTATACTAATTATGGGGTTGCAACGGCAGCTGTTAAGCTTGTCAATGCAATTTTATCCGATTCATTGACTGAATTACCGGTATCGAACTTCCGTGAAGAATACGGAGTCTACTTGTCTTATCCAGCAGTCGTTGGTCGTGATGGAGTTGTAGAGCAAGCACAACTTGACTTGACAGAAGAAGAACTGCAAAAGCTGCAAACATCAGCCGATTTCATTAAGGAAAAATATCAAGAAAGTTTGCAAGCAAAAGATTAAGGAAAATTTAAATAAAGAAATTAGACTAGCATAAAAAAATTATGCATGGTAGAGTTGCTTCTATACTTAACAAATAAAAGTGGCGTCATCAGATAAATTTGGTGGCACCACTTTTATTCTGTAAAAATATAGAAAGGAAATATATCATGACAAAAGAAGTAAAGCGTATAATCTTTGTAGTTCTTTTTTGTGAGTTTTTGATTTGTCTCGGAATGAGTCTTATCTTCCCAGTTGAACCATTCATTAAAAATGAATACCACTTTACTGCCTTTGACATGGGAGTGATGTCTTCCCTATTTGCGTTTGTGCAATTTATTGCTTCACCCATTGTTGGTCGGATTTCAGATAAAGTTGGACGAAAGCCAATGTTAGTATGGGGATTGCTAATATTTGCGATTGCTGAATTTGTTTTTGCCTTAGCACAGCATTTATGGTTATTTGACTTATCGCGGGCGGTAGATGGATTATCAGCAGCTATGTTTGTGCCAACATCAATGGCATTAGCGGCAGACATTACTAGTGAAAAAGACCGCGCCAAAGTTATTGGTTGGCTATCAGCGGCTTTTAGTGGAGGATTGATTTTAGGACCGGGCCTTGGTGGAATGTTAGCGCATGTAAATTATAAATTCCCATTTTGGGTTGCTGGTATTCTAGGCTTGATTAGTACGGTTGTTGCTTGGCGCTTTTTACCTCATGATGAGGATGAACTATTTAAGAGTGAAACTAAAAATCCTGAAAATGAACTATTGACTGGTGGTTGGAATCAGTTGAAACAAATTATGACCCCAATACTAATCACGCTCTTTGGAATGATCTTTGTAGCTTCATTTGGGTTAGCAGGTTTTGAAAGTATTTATAGTTTGTATGTCAATGAAGTTCATAATTTTGACTTAAACGCAATTGCGCTTGTTTTAACTCTCAATGGGATTATTTCGCTTATTTTGCAAGTCTTTTTCTTTGATCGGCTAGTTCGCTGGCTGGGAGAAGTTCGCCTAATGCGATATAGCTTTTTCCTTAGTTTAGTTGGAACGATCATGGTAATTTATGATCACAATCATTGGCATATCATTATTGCAACCTTGTTTGTTTTTGAAGCATTCGATATGTTACGCCCAACAATTACTACATTATTAACTAAGATGAGCAAGACAAACCAAGGATTATTAAACGGGGTAAATATGTCATTAACGAGTGTGGGAAATGTTATTGGGCCTCTTATTAGTGGCTATTTATTAGATGTCAATTATCAATACCCATATTGGTTCGTATCGATATTCCTAATTATTTCCTGGGTAATAACACTTGTTTTAGGACGGGAAAGAAAAGCAGCTGCTAACGATTAAATATTTAACTTTATTAAGAAAATAGCGAGGAATTAGGAAAAATAAAATTTTTCTAATTTCTCGCTATTGTTGTATTTATGCTTAATTTTGTTGTGCCTGTTGCAATGCATCCTTGGTTGCTTCTTTAATCGCACGACTTGTTGCACTGGCTCCAGTAATACCATCAACGTCTGCACTATTAGCTGCAATAATTTTGCCGGGAAGTTCATCTAAAGCCCATTTGCCCATTTCAGATTCGTGGTGTTTGATTACTTGTAAATCTTGAATCTTGTCATCTTGGTAGGTTAATAAGACTTTTAATTCACCACCATAAGCACTAAAGCCATTTCCAATATATTGGGTTCTTTCTATTTCTCTCATTTTATTATCCATTTAAATTACATTATTTTGTCCTGTTACGCAGAGTGATAATAGCGGGCAAGTCTGACATTTAGGATTTCTTGCCGTACAGACATACCTACCCCAAAAAATCATACTATGATGAGCATCTAACCAGTGTTCAGGGGGAATAGTTTTCATTAATTTCTTTTCAATTGCAAGAACGGATGCTTTGGGCTCAACTATTCTGAGACGGCGGGCAACCCGACTAACATGGGTATCAACTGGAAAAGCAGGAATATTAAAGCATTCTGCGAGGACCACATCAGCAACTTTCCTTCCGACTCCAGATAAGGTCATTAATTCTTTGAGGGTGTGGGGAACCTCCCCGTTAAAGTCAGTAACAATTTGTTGAGAAGTTTTGACTAAGAATTTAGCTTTATTTCGATAAAGCCCTAATCTTTTGATATAAGGCTCAACTTCTGCGGGTTCAATCCCTGCTAAATCTGCTGGCAACGGAAAACGAGCGAATAGTGCTGGCGTTACTTCATTGACAGATTGATCTGTTGACTGTGCACTCAAGATTGTAGCCAAAAGAAAGTGGTAGTTTGTGTCAGCAATCAAAGTTGTTCCTGCTTCGGGAAATGTTTGCCGCATGACCTTGATTGAGTAACGAATTTCATCTGGTGATAACATATAAAATCACTCTTTTCGAATATGATTATAACTATTTTAACCCGAATGATTAAAATAGCGAAGGGTAATAATCTCATTTTATACTCATTAAATTATTATTTGTAAAATTGAGGGTTAGCAATATGACATCAATTTATGTTAAAGAAAAAATGTTTAATAAAGATATAATTGTAGAAATCGCTTTCTTTGATTAATTTAAATAAACGATTGACCTAGGGAAGGCGCCTTGGTAAAATGTATTAAAGATTTTCTTATAATTCTAATCAAAATTTAATTATTCAGAAAAGGAGGATAATTATGAGTTTTTGGAAAACAATTACACGTAAAGAAGACCCGCGTGTTTATGATAATAAAGACGGTCATTTAGTTCGATCTTTGAAGGTGCGGGACTTTTTAGCTTTAGGTGTTGGAACGATTGTGTCCACTTCCATTTTCACTCTTCCTGGTGAAGTGGCCGCAATGCATACTGGACCTTCAGTAGTTATCTCTTTTTTAATTGCTGCGATCGTGGCCGGGTTAGTTGCCTTCGCCTATGCAGAAATGGCTGCTGCAATGCCGTTTGCTGGTTCAGCCTATTCATGGATTAACGTCGTGTTTGGAGAATTTTTTGGTTGGGTCGCTGGTTGGGCACTATTAGCTGAATACTTTATTGCTTTGGCCTTTGTTGGATCTGGTCTCTCTGCTAACTTCCGGGCATTATTTGTTCCGCTTGGCTGGAAGCTGCCTGCTTCATTATCAAATGCTTTTGGTACAGAAGGCGGAGTTGTTGATATTGTTTCAGTTGTTGTAATTATTTTAGTAGCCCTCTTAATTTCACGCGGGGTATCACAAGCTGCTCGTGTTGAAAATCTTCTTGTTATTCTTAAAGTTTTTGCAATTTTACTTTTTATTGTTGTTGGTTTAACCGCTATAAAAGCAAGCAATTTTATGCCATTTATTCCACAATACCATGAAACAGCTAATGGTGCATTTGGTGGTTGGCAAGGTATATATGCCGGGGTATCGATGATTTTCCTTTCCTATATCGGATTTGACTCAATTGCTGCTAATTCAGCGGAAGCAATCAATCCACAAAAAACGATGCCACGTGGAATCCTTGGTTCCTTAGTAATCGCGGTTGTTCTTTTTATAGCAGTTAGTCTTGTACTGATTGGGGTATTACCATATCAACAATACGCTAACAGTGCTGAACCAGTTGGGCTTGCATTACGTGCAGCTCATCATAGTGGTGTAGCAACTGTTGTTCAAACAATTGCTGTTCTAGGAATGTTTACCGCCTTGATTGGAATGAGTATGGCTAGTTCGCGGTTGATTTACTCATTTGGTCGTGATGGAATGCTGCCAAAATGGCTTGGAAAACTTGATAAACATAATCGACCAAACCGTGCACTTTGGACACTTACAATTGGTGTTGTTTTGATCGGTGCTTTCTTCCCATTCGCCTTTCTTTCCCAATTGGTCTCAGCTGGTACGTTGATCGCCTTTATGTTTGTTTCACTTGGTATTTATGCATTACGTCGTCGTGAAGGAAAAGATATTCCAAATCCTTCATTTAAGATGCCATTCTATCCAGTATTACCAGCTCTTGGTTTTCTTGCTTCATTACTTGTGTTTATGGGATTAGATTACCAGGCAAAACTTTACGCTGGTATCTGGTTTGTCTTTGGCTTAATTATTTACTTTGCTTATGGAATGCGTCACTCGTCAATGGCAAAGAAAGAAGATGAACAAAATGTTAAAAACGAAACTGAAGCAGGAGAAAACAAATAGAGATGTTTTATTAGAAGAAAAAAATGCATTTGCAACTGCTGCCCGGATTAAGTACTACGATATTGTATTAGATCATGGACGGGGGGCAATGGTTACTGATATTGAAGGAAATGATTATATCGATTTGCTTGCCAGTGCTAGTTCGACTAATACTGGTCATGCGCATCCGCGAGTAGTGCAAGCTATTCAAGAACAAGCAGCTAAAATGATTCAGTATACTCCAGCGTACTTTGCTAATTCACAAGCAGCGCGGTTGGCACCTCGATTAGCAGAATTAGCGCCGATAAGCGGGCCAGTTGAAATGGTATGGGGTAATTCTGGTTCGGATGCTAATGACGCAATTATTAAATTTGCGCGAGCATATACTGGACGCCAATATATTATTTCCTTTACGGGGGCCTATCATGGTTCAACTTACGGTTCAATGAGCTTGTCAGGTGTTTCATTAAATATGACGCGAAAAATGGGCCCAATGCTACCAGGCGTAGTAAAAGTACCATTCCCTAGTCCCTGGGAACGATTAACTAATGAAAGTGACGAAGCGTTTGTTGAGCGGATGTTTCATCAATTTATGCTGCCTTTTGAAACTTATTTGCCAGTTGATGAAGTTGCTGCAATTCTTATTGAACCAATTCAAGGTGATGGGGGAATTGTTAAGACTCCTCCTGCTTATATGCAAAAGGTATACGAATTTGCTAAAGCTAATGGAATTCTCTTTGCCATTGATGAAGTTAATCAAGGGATGGGACGGACTGGTAAATGGTGGTCGATCCAGCATTTTGGGATTGAACCAGATTTAATGTCTGTTGGTAAGTCCTTAGCTTCGGGAATGCCGCTTAGTGCAATGATTGGTCGTAAGGAGATTCTGGAATCATTAGGTGCGCCAGCCAATGTTTACACTACAGCTGGTAACCCAATTACGGCTGCAGCAGCGAACGCGACCTTAGATGTTATTCAAAATGAGCATCTTTTAGAACGTTCACAACGCCTTGGCAAAAAAGCAGCTGAATTTTTTAAGCTTGAACAGCAAAAATATCCTTTTGTGGGTGATGTTCGAATGTATGGACTTGATGGTGGTATTGATATCATTGATCCAGTTACGGGAAAAGGTGATACAGAAGCAACAACCAAGCTAATGTACCGCATCTTTGAATTAGGAGCAATTATCATTAGTTTACGGGGGAGTATACTTCGTTTCCAACCACCATTAGTTATTACAGAAAAAGAATTAGATCAAGCTTTTGCGATGATTGATCAAGCATTCGCGGAATTAGCCGCTGGTAAATTAGCAGCTCCCGCAAATGCAGAAGAGTTAGGTTGGTAACTCTTGCAATTTAAGACCATCTTCGGGTATACTTTAAGCGCCATCTTAGCTCAGCTAGGTAGAGCACATCCATGGTAAGGATGAGGTCGGCGGTTCGAACCCGCTAGATGGCTTAAAATGAACTAAGAAAAGAGATTTAGAAAAACGATTCGTTTTTCTAAATCTCTTTTCTTCTTTATAAGAATATGACCTTGCTAGTAATATAATTAGGATTGAAATTACGGCTATGTTAAAATCAAAATTATGTAGCATTAGCTTAATTGATAAATTGGAGGAAAAGAAATGGAATTTATTGCAGTGTTGGCGGGGTTATTGCTTGCAACCCAGATCGTAGCACACTTATGTCGTCGCGTTGAGATTCCAGAAGTGATTGGACAAATCCTAGTTGGAATCATTGCAGGACCCGCTGTTTTAGATTGGGTTCATCTAAATTCAATGATGAATGAATTTCAGGAAATTGGGGTTATTATCTTGATGTTCATCGCAGGATTGGAAAGCGACCTATCCTTACTAAGAAAATACTTGAAGCCCGCTGTTGTCGTGGCGCTTTTGGGGGTAATTGTTCCCATTGTAATTATGGGACCAGTAAGTTATATGTTTGGCTTTACTAAGCTTGAATCACTTTTTATCGGGGTTATTTTTGCGACAACATCTGTTAGTATTTCAGTTGCAGTATTGCGTGAATTTAATCGCCTAGATAGCCGAGAGGGGGCAACAGTGCTTGGAGCAGCGGTTGCCGATGATATTATTGGTGTTATCTTGTTAAGTGTGATGATTAGTGTAATCAATGGAAGCAGCAATAGTGGCCACGGCAATGGTCAGCCTTTAGGAATTGTCCTCTTGATGCAGTTAGTGTTCTTTGGTGGAACTTACCTATTAATTCGTTGGTTAGCACCTTACCTGATTCATATGAGTGATCGCCTATTAACAGTTGCTTCAACGTCGGTAATGGCGATGATTATCTGTTTAGGCATGGCCGCAATTGCTGATTATGTTGGCTTGAGTGGGGCTGTTGGCTCCTTCTTCGCCGGAATTGCTGTGGCTAACACCAAGCATAAAGAAGTTGTTGACCGGAGTTTTATTCCAATTGGATATGCAATGTTTATTCCGCTATTCTTTGTCAGTGTAGGCTTGAACATGCGCTTTGATAATATTGGTGAATCGTTTGTCTTTGTTATTGTAATGACAATCCTTGCATGCTTAACAAAACTGCTTGGATGTGGAGCGGGTGCTAAGCTATCTGGCTTTAGCATGCCCAGTTCTTATATTGTCGGTAGTGGGATGGTTGCCCGTGGTGAAATGGGATTAATTACAGCCCAGATTGGTTATGAAGCACATCTTCTTTCGCCAATGTATTATTCAGATGTAATTACCGTGATTATTATCGCAACTGTATTAGCGCCATTTATTTTAAAGAATGCATTGAAACGATCAGCCAACGAACTTGAGTAAAGGGGGCTTTTGATGGAAAATCATGAACGAGAAACGGAGCAAGCGCGGGTTGATAATGTTGAAAAACAAATTGACCAACAGATAGCTGCTACCACTAAAGCTGTTGAAGATGCTCATCGTGAAACACGGGCAGTTGAACGTAATTATAGTGAAAATGCATCTATTAATCGTTATGAAGTTGATGATATTGCTGAATCTCGGTCAATGATTGAACAGCAGCGACAATTGGTTTCACGAGCAGCGGAAAGTGAATCAATTCTAAAGCACCAGTTAAGAACTTTGAAAAACTTAAAAGGGTCACCGTATTTTGGCCGGATTGATATTCAAGATCCTGGTGAAGATAAGAGTGAAACGCTATACATTGGTACTTCTTCTTTAATGAATGAAGATAAAACAGACTTTTTAATTTATGACTGGCGGGCACCGATTTCTGGGGTTTACTATAATGGTACCCTTGGGAAAGTCAATTATGAAACGCCAGCTGGGATGCAAACCACAGAATTAAAAAAGAAACGCCAATTCACTATTAAGGATGGCAAGATCACTAACATGTTTGATACCAATGAAACGGTTGGTGATGAAGTTTTGCAAGCAGCTCTTGGAAAGCAAAATGACCAGTATATGCATAATATTGTGGCAACAATTCAAAAAGAGCAAAATGATATTATCCGTGATACGCGTAGTGATCTTTTGCTAGTACAAGGAGTGGCTGGTTCAGGAAAGACTTCAGCGATCCTTCAGCGAATTGCATACTTGCTTTATCATAGTCGAACAGAATTGAATGCGGATCAGATTGTCCTCTTTAGTCCCAATAATTTATTTAGCCACTACATTTCTGAAGTTTTGCCAAGTCTTGGTGAAAGAAATATGCGGCAAGTAACATTAGAAGGGTTTATCCGGCGGCGTTTTGAAGGCTTGCAAGTAGAAACATTATTTGATCGCTATGAAGAACGGCAAAAACCTGAAAATGCTTCTCATGTTGTTGCTGACTTTATTGAAAGTGAATCTTTTATGACGTCAATTGCACATTATGTCGAGAAAATGACAATTGAGGATTTGCAGTTTGCTGATATTCGTTTTAATGGTCAAGTTTTCTTTTCAGCTGACCACGTCAAAGATCTTTATAAAGAATTACCATTGACGATGGCTCCTGCTGATAAGTTAGTTCAATTGAAAAATAAGTTAATTCGTGAATTACAGCGGCGAGTTAAAGATGAAGCTAAAAAAGATTGGGTAGCTAAAGAACTGGATTCACTTGATTTACAACAATTGCACAATCTTTGTGGTAAGAAGTCAATTGATGACTTTAAGGATGAAGATGAGCAATATGTTTACCTTTCGCGGCGTTTAGCTAAACGACGCTTACGTGTGATTGCAGATGCGATCTATAATAATTACTTTCTCGATTTTTATAATCAATATAATAAGTTTTTGCATCAAGTTGAGGTACCTAAGACAATTAGTCAGCGGGAATGGGCAACAATGATTCTTGCTTTTCAAGATGAGATTGAATACCATCGGCTGGAATTAATGCATGCGGCACCTTTGATGTATCTGCGTGATTTGATTTCCGGTACAGGACAAAATCGTTCTTTTCAATATGTATTTATTGATGAGATGCAAGATTATTCAACAGCGATGTTAATCTACTTAAAACACGCCTTTCCCCAAGCTAAGTTTACGGTCCTCGGTGATAGTGAACAGGCTCTTTTTAAGCCATTGCAGTTACCGGAAGAGTTATTAAACAAACTTAGTGGGGTATTAAAGGCTAAGCGGCCTAATTTAATTGCTTTACGGCGAAGTTATCGTTCCACGACGGAGATTACTAATTTTGCGAAGGCCTTGTTGCCGGATGGAGATAAGATAATTTCTTTCACTCGCCATGGAAAGAAACCACGCTTGTTAGTTCGTTATTCTGATAAAGAGAGTCAGCAAAGCTTGTTAGATGAGACACTTAAACTAGCTAACAAACATGAAACTGTAGCGATCTTAACCAAGAATCAAGAGCAAGCCGCTGTTATTTATCAATTACTTCGCCGGCAAAAGGTTGAAAATATTCATCTCTTAGATAAGGATGCAAGTGAATTGCCAAAGGGGATCTTAATTCTCCCAATTTACTTAGCAAAAGGACTCGAATTCGATGCTGTCCTTGCTGCGGATGTCTCTGCTAAAAACCTAGCTAATACTGATGAAGTCGGTATGATCTATACAATGGCATCACGGGCAATGCATGAACTGGTTCTTTTAAGCAACGGTTCAGTTAGCGACGCAATTAACGAGAAAGCTGGGCGTCTTTTAACGATTGAATATCAATTGCCAAATAAAAATTAAATTTTTCTATTGTCTAAAAACGCTTTCAAGAGATGGTGACTTGTGATAATCTAATGGGGTAGATATAGAAAAAGGAGATGCTTCGCCATGGTTAAAGACGAATACACACTTGTACTAGTAAAGCCTGATGGGGTAAAAACTCGTCATATTGGAGATATTATTACCCGTATTGAACGGAAAGGGTATAATATTGAAGCTCTTAAGATGATTAACCCATCAGAAGAAAAGCTTCGTCAGCATTATTTTGATAAAGTTGACAAACCATTCTTCCCTGAATTGTTAGAATACATGACAGAAGGACCAATTGTCGGAATTGTTGTTTCTGGTACTAATGTAATCCAAGCAATTCATAACATGGCAGGAGCTACTAACCCTGGTGAAGCTGAATGGGGAACAATTCGTGGTGACTATGGTCGTGAATGGCCTGATGGTAACTTGCGAAATATCATTCATACGTCTGATAACGTTAACAGTGCCACTCGTGAAATTGGTATTTGGTTCCCAGAATTTGATATTAAAGATAAACAGTAGAAAATAAAAAGACTGAGAGAAAATTTTTCCTCTCAGTCTTTTTATTTTTCACTTGCCCTTTGTTGACGTTTAATCTTTCGTTGTACTGCTAAGGTATTACGCTCCCAGAAGACTCCATCAGTGTAGCCTTGGATGCTAGGATCATCTTTTATTTGATTAAGTCGGTACTGTCCCCATGCACAATATAGAAGACTTTGCTCGATTCCAAGATAACGGCGGTTAAGTTTAGCGGCAGTCACTAAACTCGAACCGGAACCAGCAAAAGGATCAAAAATGAAGTCATTAGGATTAGAACTGGCAAGGATGATTTTTGCCAGCAATTTCTCAGGCTTTTGCGTAGGGTGACCAGTATTTTCTGGCATTGACCAATACGGAATTGAAATGTCATCCCAAAAATTAGACGGCATTGTATCCCGAAAGTTACCATTTTTAGTAGCTTGCCAGTCTTTAGCTACCCCATCTTGACGATAAGGAGCTACCACCTGTCGTCGTTGCTTAACTTGGTCGACGTTAAAGGTGTAATCACTCGGGTTCGCGGTTAAGAACCAAATATCTTCCATCCCATTTTTCCAATTTTTCAGTGAACCCCGGCCCTTTTCTCGTTGCCAAGTAATCCGATTTTGAATTGTAAAATTTTTTTCGAGGATCGGCGCAAGTGCCATGCTGGTTGCCCAATCAGAAAAGACATAGATACTAGCATTTTCTTTTAATAATGGTTTTAAGAGGTCAATCCACTTTTGCGTGTAAGCTTGATATTGGCTTGTGGACATTTTTTTAAAGCTTAAACCATCATACTGTTTATTAAGGTTGTAAGGAGGGTCAATAAGGGCGAGATCAACCTGGTGTGGTGATAATTTAGTCATTACCTTGAAGGAATCCCCGTTGATAATCTTATTGGATATTGTCTGGAGATTATCAGTAGGCTGAATAATTTGGTTGAGGAGCTCAGGTGAAGCTTCCTCCAGCGTGAAATCGATTGTTTTATTTCTTTTTGAGCGCATATAGACCACTCCTGTTCGACGTTTAATATTATTATACTTGTCATATTCAGGATTGTCTTGCCTTTTTAGTAGGAGTTGGATTAAAATTAATTATATTAAGTAGCGCGAGCCTTAGCGAGGGGCGGTCGGTGAAAAGGTCCCCAAAGTGCGAAATGGTCACAACAAGATACACAATGAGCGGCAATAATGATTGCAATTTAGGTGGCACCGCGCGAAAAGCGTCCTATTTAGTTTATACGACTAAGTAGGGCGTTTTGTAATTTAGGAGGAATTTAAAATGGCAGAAGAAAAACACGTTATTTTAACTGGTGATCGACCAACTGGTAAGTTGCATATTGGACACTATGTAGGTTCGTTAAAGAATCGGGTTGAATTACAAAATACAGGTAAATATGACACATTTATCATGATTGCTGACCAACAAGCATTGACCGATAATGCCCGGGATCCGGAAAAAATCCGCCGTAGTCTCCATGAAGTTGCTCTGGATTATTTGGCGGTTGGAATTGATCCAAAGAAATCAACAATTTTGGTTCAATCACAAATTCCAGCATTGAGTGAATTAACGATGCACTACCTTAACTTAGTAACTGTTGCACGTTTACGCCGAAACCCAACTGTTAAGACTGAGATTAAGCAAAAGAAGTTTGGTGAAAGTGTGCCAGCTGGATTCTTTACTTACCCGGTAAGCCAAGCAGCAGATATTACAGCATTTAAGGCTGATACAGTGCCAGTTGGTGATGACCAAGAACCAATGCTTGAACAAACTCGTGAAATTGTGCGGACGTTCAACCGTATTTACCAACAAGATATTTTAGTTGAGCCTGAAGGGGTATTCCCACCAAAGGGTCAAGGACGGATTCCAGGGCTAGATGGTAATGCAAAGATGAGTAAGTCGCTTGGCAATGCAATTTATCTTTCTGATGATGCTGATACAGTGCAAAAGAAAGTAATGTCGATGTATACTGATCCAACACATATCAAGGTTAGTGATCCTGGTCACGTTGAAGGCAATACTGTCTTTACTTACCTTGACATCTTTGATCCAGACAAAGAGCAAGTTGCTAAATTGAAGGAGCAATACCAAGCTGGTGGCCTTGGGGATGTTAAGATTAAACGCTACTTAAATGAAGTTCTTGAAGCTGAACTTTCACCAATTCGCAAGCGGCGTGAAGAGTATGCAGCTAATATTGATTATGTTGATCAAGTTCTTAAAGAAGGCTCAGCACGGGCAAATGAGGTTGCAAACCAGACGCTTAAAGAAGTTCGTGATGCAATCGGGATTAACTACTTTGGCTAAAAATATAAACTAAAAAAGCGAGGCTGCTAGGAAAATAAGTTTTTACCTGAGCCCCGTTTTTTTTCGTGTCTCCCATAGCAGAACATGGTAACATAAAAGAGATGTATTTATACGAAAAATAATTAATTAAAGCGGAGGTGAAAATGGTGGAAAACCTCGCGATTGTAGACCTCGGCTCAAACTCGGCCCGAATGGCAATAACAGAAATTGCTCCAGATGGACGATTTCGTGAAATTCGACGTGTAAAAGAAAATACACGTTTATCTGAGGGAATGGGACGAGAAAAAATCTTACAAGAGAGTGCAATTGAACGCACAATTGCGGCTCTAAAACGATTTAAAAAAATCTACCAAGAGATTCCCAATATTAAAGTTCGTGCGATCACAACTGCTGCAGTTCGGCAAGCACGAAATCGTCAAGAGTTTTTGAATCGTGTTCAACAAGAAGTCGGTATTCATCTACAAGTTTTATCTGGTAAAAAAGAAGCCTATTATGATTATCTAGGCGTTGTTCGGACATTGCGACTTAACCACTGTTTGATTCTAGATGTTGGTGGAGCAAGTTGTGAATTGATATTGGTGCAACAGCGAAAAGCACGTAATTTGATTTCTATTCCGGTGGGAGCTGTTAATTTATCAGAACAATACCACTTAAATGGCTATGTTCGTTCGGCTGACCTTTTTCGTGCTCAGGTAGCCATGAATGAACGATTGACCAAGATTCCGTGGTTACGATATGCAACGCGTGTTCCGATTGTTTTATTAGGTGGTGCTAACCGGACTTTGGCGCGTATGACTCAATCCTATCATCACCATCACCGCCGAAACGGTTCGATTCATGGGTATCAACTCTCCTCACGAGTAGTATTTGCGACTTACCGTGAATTATTAAATCGGAACTTGGCCCAGCGTAAACGGCTGACTGGTCTAGAACCGGAACGAGCAGATATTATTATTGGTGGAATGCTGCCTCTTGTAACCCTTTTGCAACGCAACAGTGATGGCCGGGTTATTTTTTCAGAGAGTGGTGTCCGCGAAGGAATCATCACTGAATATGTAAATCAAAGGAAGCGACATCATGACTGATTGGCAACACGGTTTTTATAAGTTATCTGCCGATGATCGACGTCAACAATTAGCAAAAGCTCGTCACCTATCCCCTATGGAAGAGCAAGTATTAGCAAATACAAGTTCAGATTTAGGGGATGAGTTAGTCGAAAATTATATTACTGATTATTCTTTACCTGAAGGAGTAGCCTTAAATATAACCGTAAATAATCGTCCGTATGTTGTACCAATGGTGATTGAAGAACCATCAGTCATAGCCGCTGCTAGCAATGGTGCACACCGGGTAAGTAGGTCGGGAGGATTTACTGCTCCTCGGCAAGACCGACAATTAGTGGGGCAAGTTGTGTTAGATGATGTGATCGATAAAGCAGCAGTTAAAGCATGGTTATTAGAACACCAAGATGAGATTTTAACAATTGCTAACCAGGCTCATCCCTCAATGCAGGCACGAGGTGGGGGTGCGAAGTCGATGAAAGTTCGTACTCCTGGGAACTTTATTAGCATTGACCTGGAGATTGATGTTTGTCAGGCAATGGGCGCTAATAGTGTCAATACGATGGCAGAAGCGGTTGGAAAATGGTTAACAGACCAGGGCTTCCATGTTATTACCGCAATTTTAAGCAATCTTGCAACGCAGAGTCTGCAAGCCGCTACTTGTAAAGTTGATTTTCGATACTTAGCAACTCCGGAGATGGATGGTAAAGAGGTTGCTCAACGAATTGCTTGTCTTAGTGATCTTGCACAAGTTGATCCTTATCGGGCAGCTACCCATAATAAAGGAATAATGAACGGGATCGATGCGGTCATGATCGCCAGTGGAAATGACTGGCGGGCAATTGAAAGCGGGGCCCATGCCTATGCTGCTCGTGATGGGCAATATCGAGGATTAAGTACTTGGGAAATTCAGGACGACTACTTGGTAGGAAAAATTGTTCTTCCTTTACCAGTTGGTGTAATTGGTGGTTCAATTGGATTAAATAAGATGACAAAGATAAACTATCATATTAGTCAAATTAAAAGCGCCGAAGAGTTAGCAGCAGTAACAGCAAGTGTCGGATTAGCACAAAATTTGGCTGCTTTGCGGGCATTGACAACTACTGGGATTCAAGCTGGTCATATGAAACTCCAATATCGCTCATTAGCGGCAAGTGTCGGAGCTACGCCAGCAGAAGTACCGTTAGTGGTAGCTCAATTAAAGCAGCAATCACATGTTGACCAAGCACTTGCTAAAGAAATATTATCAACGATCAGAAAGGACCAAGTTAATGACTGAAGAGAGAATTACACTAAATAAAGAAAATCAAGCACTCCTTGATCAGGTTAACAGTCTATATCCTGAAGGTAGTGTCTTTGTTCAGTTTCATGGTGACAAGTCAGGATACGTTCGCCATGACCAAGCAACTCAACAAACTATTCCTGGTGCCTTGGTTATTATTGTGACTGACTTGACTGCCCCAAATTACACTGCTTCACATGAGTTATTGCACCTTTTGATGTTGCTAAAAGGGTTTCCACAAATCTTTTTCCAACTATCTCTTGGTGATAAGGAACTCGATGAACAGATGATGATTATGTCAACGGATTTGTATAATATTGCCATGCATCGAGTAGTGGTTGCAGAACAACGTAAGCATGGTTTTATTACCGATGAGATTGAAGAGCAGTATCTAAAGGGGATTGAACACACATTAACTCCGGAAAAAGAGAAAGATGATGAACGGACGTTAAGGTTATTAACCCTTTTGGATGCCTTAGTCTTTTATGGTGATCACATTTCAAAGTATGAAAAAACTTTGGCAGAAAAGTACCCTCTCGCACTAGCTGCAGCAAAAAAGATGTATGCTGAGATTACAAAGAAGCCAATTAAGTCACCATTCGATATGCGCCGGTCAATTGTTAAGATTTATTCTTTGTTTGATCAACAAATGCAGGAATGGGGCTTACCAGCCTTACATAATAATGAATATACAACTCTCTCACCGGTATTAAGTGCCCGGCAATTACGTTTAGAGATGCGTCAAGTTTTTGAAATCTATCACTCTGATATGAAAGAACGGGGGACAGATAAGCGCGCCTATGTTGGTCTTCGGCGGAGTGATGGTCAAAATTCGTTTACTCTTCCGGCACCGGCTCAAAATGCGCCAGAAGAATTTAAGAAGATATATGATCAACCAGTGAAGGAATTTCTTGAACAGAATAGCATTCCATACATTGTAAGGAAGTGAGTTAGATGGATGCGACGATTCAAAAAACATTTGACGACGCAAAAAATATTGTCTTTCTAACGGGAGCTGGTATCTCAACTGCTTCTGGTATTCCTGATTTTAGGTCAGCAAACGGTTTATATACGCAAAATCGGAATGCCGAATATTATTTAAGTCACCGTTATTTTGCTAGTGATCCAGAAGGCTTTTACGAATTTTGCAAGCAGAATTTATATTTTCCAGATGCAAAACCTAACGTAATTCATCAAAAACAGGCAGCGTTGACGCAACAGGATCGCGCGACAGTTATAACGCAAAATATTGATAACTTATATGAAGAAGCTGGAACAAAACACTTAATTGATTTTCATGGGAACCTCTTCCACGTTTATTGTGAAAAGTGTCATGAAACAGTTCCGGTGAGTGAATATTTGAATAGTCGCTTGCATCAAAAGGATAATGGTCCCTTGCGTCCGGATATTGTGTTATATGATGAAGGAATTAAGCAAGAGGATATTGTCAATTCTGTCAAGGCAATGCAACAAGCTGATTTAGTTGTGATTGTGGGTACTTCGATGAAAGTATACCCATTTGCGGGCTTGCTAGATTACCGCAATCCAAATGCAAAGGTGATTGCTGTTAATCAGCAGTTATTGCAATTTCCTTTTGACTTTCAAATGGTTCAAGACGACGCAACAAAATTCTTTGACGAATTAAAAGTATAAAAAGAAGCTGCAGTTGTCTGAGGACAATTTCCAGCTTCTTTTTGCTCCAGTAGTTATTCAAAGAAAACGACCTTCCCATCAACTTTGAATGGGAGTGCTGCTAAATGAGAACCCTTCTTTTTAGTAGTAGCCTTTTCTTGATAAAAAATGTGACGAATACCTTTGTTCTTTAGTAGCATTTCTGATCGCTCCTTTCATATTGTTCACTTGTAAAATAACATGTTTTGAACGTTTTCCCTAGAGAAATAATGAAGTATGAGAAACGATTTCATTTTAATGGGTGAAAATGATGCATAATCCGTTCGCTTTTTACTACAAAAATGAATAAAAGCTATAAAAACAACGATTCAAGTCCTTGAAAAATGAATATAGATTTATTTTGTAGTGTATAAGAATTTGCTAAGTAATTTGATGAGGATTTTGGGGTACGAAAGAGAGGATTAAAGATGAAAATAACGATGGGGATGACAACTTGGACAGAGCATCCAGTACTCATTCATGATGAACAACGCCCAGTAAGGCTTGATGAGTATGCTCAACATTTTCCAGTCGTTGAGGTGGATACTTTTTTCTATGCTTTACCTCAGATATCAACGATTCAAAACTGGCTTGCTACTGTTCCTCCAACTTTTCAGTTTATCGTTAAAGCTAACCAGAAAATGACACTGCATCAGCGAAACCAGGAACGTGGCGAATTAGAACAGGTCTTTCAACAATATCGCCGGATAATCTCCCCCTTGGTAGCTGCTGGTCAATTAAAGACGATATTATTTCAGTTTCCTCCATATTTTGATGCAACTGTGCGTGATTTTTCTTACTTACGATTAATTCGGGAATGGTTAGGAAACTTGCCAATTGCAGTCGAATTTCGTAATCAAACTTGGTATAAGAAAGAAATTTTACCGTCAGTCTTAGACTTCTGTCGTGAACTCAATTTCACATTAGTGGCCGCTGATGAACCCCATAATACGCCAACGTCAGTACCATTTGTGCTTGCAACAACTAATCCCGACTTAGCCATGCTGCGCCTTCATGGTCGTAATCGCAAAGGATGGGAAAATCAAGGAAAAGAATGGCGGAAAACGCGGACTTTATATCGATATTCGACGGAAGAACTCCAATTCTTTAAAAAACAAATTGAGTCCTTGCAGCCGCAACCTAAAGAACTCTGTGTTATCTTCAACAATAACTCAGCTAAAGATGCAGCACCCAATGCATTGAGTCTTCAAAAAATGATGAATATTGAATTCGAGGGCCTGGCACCTAAATCGCCAGAACAGCTTGATCTGTTTTAGGATGGAGCAAGCCCTAATAAAATGCTATACTAAATGTTAAATCTTAATTAGTAATATCTTAGAAAGAGGGGCTTCATATGGCTGAACAAAAACCAACTTATTACATTACAACACCAATTTACTATCCATCTGGTAAACTCCATATTGGTAATTCGTACACAACAATTGCATGTGATGCGGAAGCACGTTTTAAGCGTTTGATGGGTTATGACGTATTCTACTTAACAGGAACCGATGAACATGGCCTTAAGATTGAACAAAAGGCTGAAAAGCTCGGCATGAAGCCACAAGAATACGTTGATCAAATGGCTGCCCAAATTAAAGAGCTATGGAAAAAACTTGAAATTACAAATGACAAGTTTATTCGGACAACTGACGACTACCATGAAAAAGCTGTCCAAAAGGTTTTCCAACAATTGCTTGACCAAGGGGATATTTACAAGGGTAAGTATACTGGTTGGTACTCAGTTGATGATGAAGAATACTTCACAGAAAGTCAGTTAGCAGAAGTTTACCGTGATGAAGACGGTAATGTGATCGGTGGAAAAGCGCCATCAGGTCATGAAGTTCAATTAGTTGAGGAAGAATCATACTTCTTTAAGATGAGTAAGTATGCTGACTGGTTAATGAACTACTATAAGGAACATCCTGATTTTATCGAACCGCAATCACGGATGAATGAAATGATTAATAACTTCTTAAAGCCAGGGCTAGAAGATCTTGCAGTTACGCGGACATCATTTGCCTGGGGGGTTAAGGTTCCTAATGACCCTAAACACGTGGTATACGTATGGATTGATGCATTATCAAACTATATTACTGCGCTAGGATATGGCAGTGATGATGATAGCCTCTTCAAGAAGTACTGGCCTGCTGATGTTCACATGGTAGGAAAGGAAATTGTTCGTTTCCACACGATTTACTGGCCAATTATGCTTCATGCGCTTGGCTTACCATTGCCAAAACACGTTATTGGTCATGGATGGTTAACAATGCGTGATGGGAAGATGTCGAAGTCAAAGGGAAACGTTATCTATCCTGAAACCCTTGTTGATCGTTACGGCCTTGATGCTACACGTTACTACCTATTACGGGCAATGCCATTTGGTAATGATGGCGTCTTTAGTCCAGAAGACTTTGTTGATAAGGTAAACTATGACCTCGCTAACGATCTAGGAAACTTGCTCAATCGGACTGTTGCGATGATTAATAAGTATCAAAACGGCAAATTGCTTGGTACTAATGATGCAACTACTGATTTTGATGCTGATTTAGAACAAACTGCTAGTGATGTAATCGCTGAGTATAAAGAACTGATGGACAAAACACGATTTGCTGAAGCATTGGCAGCTGTTTGGCAGTTGGTTAGTCGTGCTAACAAGTACATTGATGAAACTGAACCATGGGTATTAGCAAAAGATGATAGTAAGAAGGATGTATTATCAGATGTGATGACCCATCTAGCAAAGAGTTTGCGGATTATTGCAGCCCTAATTCAACCAATTATGCCGCATGCACCAAAACAAATTGTTGAACAACTTGGAATTGAAGGGACTGACTTATCATTAACCGATCTTCAATTTAATGATTTCCCAGCAGAAGCTCAGGTTGTCGCCAAAGGAACTCCGATCTTCCCACGATTGGATGTGAAGGCCGAGGTTGAATTTATTAAGAGCAAGATGACAGTAAACGAAAAGAAGAAGGGAAGAAAGGCAATGGCTGAAGCAAAAGAAAAAGCCCAGGAAGCAGCACAAGAAGAAAAAGCAGATGGCAAAAAGCCAATTCGGATTGATGTCTTTGATAAAGTTGAATTGAAAGTAGCTCAAATCACTGCTGCCGACCATGTAGAAGGTGCTGATAAGCTTCTGAAATTCCACATGGATGATGGAACAGAAGAAGGTCGGCAAATCCTTTCTGGAATTGCTAAATGGTATCCAGATCCTTCTGTTTTAGTAGGTAAGAAAGTTTTGATTGTTGCTAACTTGAAACCACGGAAAATGCGGGGCGAATTAAGCCAAGGAATGCTTTTGTCTGCTGAAAAAGACGGTAATGTTCAAGTAGTAACTGTTCCTGACAATTTAGTACCTGGAATGGGCGTTGAATAAAGTGAGTAATCATCAACACCAGCAATTGGTTTATGATTCCCATACCCACCTAAATGACGATGTGTTTTATGATGATGTACCTGCCTTTATTAACCGTGCTGCTCATTATGGCGTGACGGAGATGAACATTGTTGGCTCGAACCAGCTATTGAATACTCGTGCTTTAAAGTTGGGACATCAGTACGATAACCTGCATCCAATTATCGGTTGGCATCCAGAAGATATTGCTAATTGGAATAGTGAAACCAAGAAAGAGTTACGCCAACAATTAGCAGATCCCTTAGTTGTAGGAATTGGAGAGATTGGCTTAGATTATTATAATGACGAGCATTCTCCTCACCAGCAACAACAAGAAATTTTTGCTGAACAGCTTGAGTGGGCGCGAGAACTTAAATTACCGGTCTCAATTCACTGCCGGGATGCACTGGCTGACACGTATGAAATTTTGCGGAATGCCCACGTCGATGAATTTGGCGGGGTTATGCATAGTTTTAATGGGACTTCAGAATGGGCAGAGAAATTTATGGATCTCGGGATGATGATTTCATTTAGTGGTGTCGTAAGCTTTAAAAATGCGACAGAAGTCCATGAAGCAGCATTAGTTGTTCCCCTGGAAAAGATGATGGTTGAAACGGATGCTCCTTACCTAACTCCGCTCCCATACCGAGGAAAGCAAAACGAACCCGGTTTTACTAAATTTACGGTGGATGCAATTGCAGATTTAAAGCAGGTTGATGCTGGCAAAGTGGCATATAAAACATTTACGAACGCCCGTCGCTTATTTTTGGAAAATGAAGAAAGAGGCCTATGATTAGAATAAAAGAAGTTATAGTTGTTGAAGGTAAAGATGATACTAAGCAAATTTTAAAAGCGGTTGATGCCGATACTTACGAAACAAATGGATCTGCAATTTCAACGGCTGACTTGGCAAAGTTGAAAAAGTTACAAGCAAGCCGAGGCCTAATTGTTTTTACTGATCCGGACTTTAACGGGGAGCGGATTAGAAAAATAATCAGTGAAGCCATTCCTGGCGTTAAGCATGCTTTTATTAAACGAAAAGATGGTGTGCCAACTGCGGCTCACGGTAGCTTAGGGGTTGAGCATGCAACGCCAGCAATTATAAAATCAGCTTTGGAGCACCTTTATACTCAAACAACGACACCTCAGCAAGCTTTTAAGCGAGAAGATTTGCAAAAATGGGGATTAACAGGTCAAGCAGATTCACGAAAACGGCGTGAAAAGTTAGGGCAATTACTCGGAATCGGTTATGGAAATGGGAAACAATTGATTCACCGTTTAAACATGTTTCAAGTTGACCGGGCAACATTTGAAAAAGCGATTAAGCAAATAAATCAGGAGGCAGATCATGAGTAATTCACCAGAAATTGGTAGTCGAACACGTACCCGCGCGATAATGGAAAAGTACGGGATCCGAACAAAAAAGAGTTTCGGCCAGAATTTCCTTACTGATTTGAACGTCTTAAAAAATATCGTTGAGGCAGCAGATATTACAGCTAATGACAATGTAATTGAAATTGGTCCCGGAATTGGTGCTTTAACGGAGCAATTAGCACAAGCGGCGGGAGAAGTTTTAGCCTTAGAAATTGATCAAGATTTAATTCCGGTATTAAAAGAAGTATTATCACCATATGATAATGTAAAAGTGATTAATCAAGATGTCCTTCAAGCTAATTTACCAGAGTTAATCAAAAAGGAATTTAAGGATCCTAGTCGACCAATTAAGGTGGTTGCTAATCTCCCATATTACATTACGAGTCCCATTCTAATGAATTTGCTGGCTAGTCCTGTTGAGTGGGCGACGATTTGTGTGATGATGCAAAAGGAAGTTGCTCAAAGACTCACTGCTAAACCAGGAACTAAACAATATGGTGCGTTGACATTAGCGATTGAATACCAAATGCAAGCTAAAATTGCTTTTGATGTTTCACGGAAAGTATTCGTGCCGTCGCCTAATGTTGATTCAGCAATTGTGGTATTAACGCCACGGACAAATCCGCTTCCAGTTCAGCCTTTTGATAAGCAAAAATTATTTGGCTTTATCCGGGGATGCTTTGCTCATCGTCGCAAGAGTCTTTGGAATAACTTGCAAAGTGTAATTGGTAAGGATCCAGCGGTAAAAGAGAAAATGACTGCTGTCTTAGCTCAGCTGGATATTTCGCCACAAATCCGGCCAGAAAAATTAACCCTCGAACAATTTATTGAACTTGCGAATGCTCTTCACCGGCAAAATCTCTTGTAAAAGATGGTTGACCGTTATAAAATATTATGGTACAATTTTGATTTTTGTGTAAAAAAAGAGTATGCTAGTCTACAGTGAGGTGAAGGAGTCGTGCCTAATAGCATTGTAGAAATTAAGAAGAAGCTAGATGAACGGATTGGCGAGCATGTTTTAGTAAAAGCGCAAGCTGGACGTAAACGTATTACCACCCATCACGGTATTTTAAGTAAGACTTATCCTGCAGTATTTGTTATTCATTTAAATGATGAACAAGGAACATTGGATCGAGTTTCCTATAGTTATACTGATTTGTTAACACGAAATATTTCAATTGCCTTCGATGAAGCAGAATAAACTGATAATTTAAAATTCATATTTATAAAATAATAGGAGTGAGTAAAAATACCTTTCAACAGAAAGGCTGTTTTTATTCACTCCTTTTGCTTTAGGAATAGTTAGGAAACAGTAGTTGCAAGGATTATAGTTCCGTTAGTATAATTTAACTAACTAAATTATTACAAATAAGGAGGGTTGCCGGATGATAGTTACAGAAAAAGCACCAGCAAAATTGAATTTGAGTTTAGATACGCCGATGCGATATTTTGATGGTTCTCCTCAATGGGATATGGTAATGGTCTCGGCAGACCTGGCTGATTATGTAACTGTTGAGACACACCGGCGCCCTGCAACAATTAAAGTCTATACAAATAGTGGCTTTTTACCCAATGACCAACGTAATTTAGCATACCAAGCAGCTCATATTTTACGTAGTCGTTTTCATTGTAAAGATGGTGTTACAATTCGGATTAAGAAGCAAATTCCAGTCGCGGCCGGATTGGGCGGTGGCTCTTCAGATGCAGCGGCAGTTTTACGCGCATTAAATAGTATTTGGCGGTTGGGCTTGAGTTTATCAGAACTAGCAAAGATCGCATTAACAATTGATTCTGACGTCCCGTATTGTATATATAACAAATTAGCCCACGTTACTGGCCATGGTGAAAAAATCGAATTGTTACCACCGCAACCTCATTATTGGGCTGTAATTGCAAAACAGAAGATCAGTGTTTCTACGCCGCAAATCTTACGACAAATTAATTATGAGAAGCTTCAACATCTTAATAATGAAGCATTACTGACAAATTTAAAGAAAGAAGATTGGCAAGAAGCAACAAAATATATGGGAAATGTTTTAGAGCCCTTAACGATGAAATTTTATCCAGAGATTGGTCGTCTAAAGAATAAGATGAAAGAATTGGGGGCCGATGTTGCCCAGATGAGTGGGACGGGACCAACCGTCTTCGCAATCTGCCATACAGAATCGCGAGCAAAACGGATTCAAAATAGTATCCGGGGATTTTGTCGCGACGTTCATGTTGTAACTTTGCTTTGATTATATTTAAGGACAAGAGGAATGAGGCTGAGAGAAAACTTTTGTTTTCTCCCAGCCTCAACTGCTTTTATGAACAATAGTAAGATAACGTGAAACTAGCTTCACGTCGCCACAAGACTCGAGGCTAAGTACGAACGCTAATCAGCCCGTGCCGTGCTAATCATCGTTCTAGCTTAGCCCACCGCCTTGTCGAGGAGGTTATTTTCCACTCTCCTCTTGTCCTTTTTATTTTTATAGTTGCAATCTAGCATAAAGTTCGATATTATATTCATTGTTCTAAATAGTAATGATTACGATTAAAGAAGAGGGAAAGAATGAAAAAATATATTATCAGTATTAGTAGTATTATTGCTTTGTTGGTTATAATTCTTGGGTTATCCTTTGTTCCGTGGAAATCGATGGGGAAAAATCAAAAGCCAATTAGAGTGGTAACTGGGATGAATTTCTATGGTGAAGTAGCGCAGAAAGTAGCTGGCGATCATGGCCAAGTGATTTCGTTTATTGATAATGCTTCGGTTGATCCTCATGATTATCAACCCAATACTAAGCAAGCCCAGCAAGTTGCTAAAGCCAATGTAGTAATTGAAAATGGTCTTGGTTACGATAGCTGGGTAAACAAACTCGTTAAATCAAGCAGTAACCATAACAAGATTAAAGTAATTAATGTAGCATCTTTAACCGGCAAGAAAGATGGCGACAATGAGCATATTTGGTATGCACCTGAGACGGTCGAAAAGTTAGCAAATGATCTTGCAACTCAATATGGTAAAATTGATCCGCAACATGCTAAGGATTACCAAAGAAATGCACGCAAATATTTAGCTTCTCTTCAACCGCTTAATGAAGAAATTGCGAAAGTAAAGCGCCAGGTAAATCCTAATAATAATCGAGTTGCAGTCAGTGAACCAGTTTTTGATTATGCCTTAGAGAATGTTGGTTATCAAATTATGGACAAGCATTTTGAAAAAGCAGTTGAAGATGGGAATGATCCATCACCAAAAGATATTGAAGAAATTCAACAAGCAATCATTAATCACCAAATTGCCTTCTTTGTTGATAATTCGCAGACAAGTGATAAAGTTGTTGATAATTTAGTTAAACTTGCCCATGAACATAATGTTCCAGTATTAAAGGTAACGGAAACAAAGCCGAATGGGTATGACTATATGCAGTGGATGCTCAAGCAATACCAAGCATTGTCTCGCATTCAACAAAAGGAGAATTAAGAAGATAATGGCAGTTGTATCAGTTGATGATTTAACGATCGCTTATGGAAATCATACTGTAATCGATCATTTAAGCTTCTCCATTAATGAAGGGGATTTTCTTGTCGTGGTTGGTGAAAATGGGGTCGGAAAAACGACTCTTGTTCGCTCAATGCTTGGTTTTTTAAAACCGAAAAGCGGGACAATAACTATTCCGCAAAGTACACGACTTGGCTACGTTCCTCAGTTTCGTAATATTGACGAGGAATACCCGCTATCTATTCGCGATTTTGTTGCTTTAAATACTAAACCACGCCTTTTGCCATGGCTGACTAAAAGCGAGCGAAACCGTGTTGAACGGATGATTCGTGAAAATAACCTAACAAAGATTGCTGAGCGGCCCCTTGGTTTAGCATCAGGGGGTGAGAAGCAACGAGCATATCTTGCTCAAGCTTTATTACCCAATCCAAATCTCCTTATTCTGGACGAATCGACGGCAAGTCTGGACAATGAAATGAAGTATGAATTGCTAGACCTGGTAACTCGTTTTCAACAAAATGGTTTGAGTGTAATGTTTATTACTCATGATTGGGATCTAGCAAAACAATATGGAACTCGTTTCTTGTATTTATCTCCCGGTTCTTATTCCACTGGGCCAATTAATGAGTTACCCAGTCCGGTAAAGGGGGATAAAAAATAATGTTAACTTTAAGTTTTATGCGTCATGCATTTGTCGCTAGTACATTTATTGCGATTATTTGTGGAATTATTGGAGTTTTTGTCGTTGCACGAAATTTATCATTCTTAACGCATACCTTGTCTGAAATTGGGTTTGCTGGTGGTGCTTTTGCCGTTTTTGCTGGATGGCCAGCACTAAATGGGATGATTCTGTTTACAATGTTAAGTTCAGTTATTGTTGGACAAATGAGTATAAAAGAATCACGACGAGAAGCGGTTATTAGTGCCGTTTCAGCGCTGTTTATTGGCTTAGGAATTCTTTTCTTATCTTTGAGCAGCCAGTCAGCTAGCTCAGCAACAAGTATTTTGTTTGGTAGCGTGGTTGGAATTAGTTTGAATGAGGTCTGGCAGCTTGTCTACCTTTCCATTCTTGTTTTAATCATTTTGCTATTGATGTATCGTCGCCTTAAGTTTGATTCCTTTGATTCAATTGGGGCGCAGGTCAGTGGAATAAATCAAACAGTGATTTCTGTTATTTTTCTTTTACTACTTGCTTTAAGCGTTAGTGTCGCTGCTCAGATTGTCGGTTCTTTGCTAATTTTTATTCTCCTAACGTTACCTGCTGCTAGCGCTAAATACTTTACGCATGGCGTCGCGCGGATGATCATTTTAGCAATTTTATTTTCACTGTTAGGAACATGGCTTGGTCTTTTTCTCGGTTATTTGACAGATTGGCCGGTTAGTTTCTTTATCGCAGTGATTGAAGTTATCATCTATACCACAGCCTTGCTTTATAGTAAATTTATCGAATCGAATTAGACTGTGGCTTAAGTAGTTAAGTAGGTAAACAACATAGTACAACAATGGTCTTCAACGCCCGGCAAAGTGTTGGAGACTATTATTATTTGCGGGGCTTTCAGATGCTAGCTTCGTGGTGACAAAACGCCTCCCTATCTCGGACTCTTTTTCTTCAGTAAATACTAAAATTTTTGCCGAAAATCCGAACATTTTATGTTAAAATCAATGTTAATTAATCCTTTTTGAAAGGCAGAGAAAGAACATGAAAATTAGACGGAGTAACCGATTGGTGGATATGACACGTTACTTGCTTGAACATCCGCGATCATTAGTATCGTTGAAGTTTTTTGGTGAGCGATATGACTCAGCTAAGTCATCAATCAGTGAAGATTTAGGAATTGTTAAACATACCTTCCAAACGTGGGGACAGGGACGATTAGAAACAATTCCTGGTGCAAGCGGTGGCGCGGTATTAACGCCATTTTATTCTAAGGAAAATGCTCAGGCGGCCATTGATAACTTGGTTGACCGGGTTAATGATGACTCGCGTTTGCTACCGGGAGGTTATGTTTACTTATCAGATTTAATCGGCCAACCGGAAATCTTGCGGCAGATTGGTAAGTTAATCGCTACTCAATACGTTGATACTGATGTTGATGTTATTATGACAGTTGAGACTAAAGGAATTCCGATTGCTCAAAGCGTTGCGATGTATATGAATAAACCATTTGTTATTGTTCGTAATAGTTCACACATTACTGAAGGACCTACTGTAAGTGTTAATTATGTTTCTGGGTCCGTCCAACGGATAAAGAAGATGGAATTGTCCCGTCGTACATTATCAGCTGGGGCGAATGTCTTGGTTGTTGACGACTTTATGAAGGGCGGTGGCACGATTAACGGAATGAAATCTTTGATTAAAGAATTTGATGCTAACTTGGTTGGGATTACTGTTTTTGCAGAAGGTCGTCCGGTAAATGGGCAACGGTTAGTCGATAACTGTACTTCATTAATCAAAGTGGAAACTAAAGATGGTACGGAGAAGAAGATTGCAGCACAAGCAGGAAGCTTCATGGAAAACGTGTTTGATAAGAAAGTAGAGAATTAGGAAATGACAAAACGTAATGCAATTATTTTAGCTGCTGGTAAAGGTACACGGATGCGCTCAAAGCTATACAAAGTTTTACACCAAGTTTGTGGTAAGACAATGGTTGAGCATGTTTTAACTCAATTGGAAAAAGCCAAAATCGATAATATTATTACAATTGTTGGTTTTGGGGCGGAAACAGTTGAACAACGATTAGGACACCGTACTAAATATGCGCTGCAGGAACAACAACTCGGAACTGGTCATGCCGTAATGCAAACAAAAAACCTTCTTGCAAATGAAGATGGTGAAACTATTATTGTCAGTGGTGATACTCCTTTATTTACGGCTGAGACTTTTGAAAAGCTTTTTGAATATCATGAACAACGGCATGCGGCGGCTACTATTTTGACTTCTATTGCTCCTGATCCAACTGGTTATGGTCGAATTGTTCGAAATGATGTTGGAATCGTTGAACGAATTGTGGAACAAAAAGATGCCACTATTCAAGAGCAGGCAATTAAGGAAATTAATACTGGAGTTTACTGCTTTGATAACAAAAAACTATTTGCTGCCCTTAGTAAGATCACAAATGATAATGCTCAGGGTGAGTATTATTTAACTGATGTTATTGGTATTTTAAAGCAAGAAAATGAGATCGTAACAGCCTACAAGATGGATAACTTTGACGAATCGATGGGGGTAAATGACCGAGTTGCCCTTGCACGTGCCAACAAGGTAATGCGTAACCGGATTAATACTCATTGGATGCGTGAAGGGGTTTCGATGATTGATCCTAATACAACTTATATTGATGCTGATGTTAAGATTGGTCGTGATACAGTTATTGAAGGTGGCGTTGTGATCAAGGGGCATACAGAAATTGGTAACGATTGTTATATCGGTGCTGGTTCACGGATCATTGATTCCAAGATTCACGATGGGGTTAAAATTATTTCTTCTACCCTTCAAGAAGCAGAAATGCACAATGGCAGTGATATCGGTCCTAATAGTCACCTGCGTCCAGAAGCAGAAATTGGCGAAAACGTTCATATTGGTAACTTCTGTGAGGTTAAGAAGGCTTACATTGGTGAAGGAACAAAGGTCGGTCATTTGACTTATATCGGTAATGCTACTTTAGGTAAGAATATTAATGTTGGCTGTGGAGTTGTCTTTGTTAACTACGATGGGACAAATAAGCACCATACCAATGTTGGGGACCATGCCTTTATCGGTAGTAACAGTAACCTAGTGGCTCCGGTTAATATTGCCAAGGATTCATTTGTCGCTGCTGGTTCGACCATTACAGACAGTACAGAACAATATGATATGGCAATTGCGCGGGCACGGCAGGTTAATAAAGAAAATTATGCTAAGAAGCTACCATGGTAACTTGCTTTTTGCCTCACTAATTTATATTATGTAAGTGGTAGTAGTATAACTTTTATTAATCAGCGGAGGACCTAATGACACAGCAATATTTTGATCAAAATTTAAAAATCTTTGCGTTAAATTCAAACCGTCCCTTAGCAGAAAAGATTGCTAAGCATGTCGGGGTTGATTTAGGAAAATTATCTGTTAATCGTTTTAGTGATGGTGAGATTCAAATTAATATTGAGGAAAGTGTGCGAGGAGACAATGTTTATGTCATCCAATCGACCTCTGCCCCAGTTAATGACAACTTAATGGAGTTGTTAATTATGGTAGATGCGCTTCGTCGTGCTAGTGCCAAGACGATTAACGTGGTGATGCCATACTATGGTTATGCCCGTCAAGACCGAAAAGCACGGAGCCGTGAACCAATCACTGCTAAGTTGGTTGCTAATATGTTGCAAAATTCCGGTGTTGATCGGATTATTGCACTTGATCTTCATGCCGCACAAATTCAAGGGTTCTTTGATATCCCTGTCGATCATTTGATGGGTGCTCCTCTTTTAGCAGAGTATTTTATCAACCAGGGTGTTGCTGAAAATGCAGTTGTTGTTTCTCCTGATCATGGTGGAGTAACACGGGCACGAGCACTTGCCGAGTTTTTAAAATCTCCAATTGCGATTATTGACAAGCGGCGTCCACGGGCGAACGTTGCTCAAATCATGAATATTATTGGAGACGTTAAGGGTAAGAAGTGTATTATGATTGATGACATGATTGATACTGCGGGAACTATTAGTTTAGGTTCGCAAGCATTAATAGATGCCGGCGCAGAAGAAGTCTACGCATCATGTACCCATGCGGTATTATCTGGCCCAGCAATTGAACGTTTACAGAATGCACCACTTAAAGAAGTCGTTGTGACGGACTCGATTCAATTGCCAAAAGAAAAACAAATCGATAAAATCAAGCAGGTATCGGTTGCTCCACTAATTGGGGATGCAATCAAACGGATTAACGAAAATCGTCCGGTTAGTCCACTATTTAAGCAAGTATTCCAAAGTGCACAGTTGGAAAAGAAGTAAGCTTAAGTAAACTGAGATTAGTAAATAAGTAGGGACTGTGACATAAGTCAAGTTACTTTCATAAAAGACAAATGGCACAGTACACCAATGGCTTCCAACGCCCGGTAAAACCGAACGTTGGAGGCCTATTGTTGCTTGCGGGGGCTCGAAAACGAAGTCACAAGTGACTTCTGTCTCGCTTCCTTTCCTACGATTAGTCAAGAAAAATATTTAGAAAAGAAGAGTATACTAAACCA
>CAMLUN010000012.1 GCA_946487795.1 uncultured Lactobacillus sp.
ACGGTCTTATTTACTAACGATTAACCGACTGAAGTGCTTGAATTACGGCATCTTTTTCTGCTTGAATCAACTTAACCTTACTTTCGATTACGCTAATATCCATGGTGATTTCACGAGTTAATCCTGGAGTATCAATCTTTGGTTCAAAGAACTGCTTGAATTCAGTTAATCGGGTTGGAGTATGGAATACGTTTGCGGTTACAGTGATGTAGGTTGCAAATTCCATATCACCACCAACGGTCTTTTCAAGCCAGTCCCAATCATTACGGATCCAATCCCAAGCAGCTTGTTGACAAGCATTATTTGCAAGAACGTTGCGGTACCAACCACGGAGATCTTGTGGTTTAATCGTATCCGCGTTTTCAAATTCACTAATTAGTTCGGTGATTAATGAATTATCTGGGGTACTGGTAATCGCACTGTTTAAGTCACCCTTATAACTAGCATCTGTCGTTTCGCGGTAATTTTCAAGAAATTCATTGAAGAGATCTTTGCTTCCGTAATGCTTAACCTCATTGCGCAATACTAGTGGCCGAATGTCGGCAGAGAGCTTTTCCAAACGCTGATGGTTATTAGTGAAGATTTCATGCGCAGCCTTAATTGCTTCTGAATTTTCTGCATAGAGAGCAGCTCCCAAGACGATTGGTCGTGTTAATTGATCGTCATTTGATTCACCAGCACGTGGTTCCCAACCGAGTCGACTAACTTGTTTAGCACTCAGTTGGTTAACGAACTTCTTGAGTGCCTTTTCTTCGGCACTGTCAGGGGTTACGAATTGCTTTAGCTTATTCACGATTGCATAGAGGGCAGTATTGACGATTTCTGAATGGCTATCAGCAAACTGCGGCAAGAGCGGAATAATGTCCGCGTAGGATAATTGCTGACCGTCAGCAAGGAGACGGAAATCTTGAAGAAGTTGCCGCTGATCAATCGCATTTAACTCATCAAGGTGATCGAGCAAATCATTCATTAAGGTTTGATCATACTTAACGATAAAGTGTGAATTATTACCAACATTGAGTCTGAATGGTTTGCCGTTTTGCTGCCGTAATTCCTGGTAATTGCCAAGACTAATGGCCTTTTCCTTCATAATTTGCGGTGCTTCCTTGTAGTTAGCGTTTAATGGAATTTGCCATAAGCGACCAGTATCATGACCGTCACCAATAAAGAATTGTTGCTGACTCAATTGAAGCTGCCCATCAACCACTTTTGCCTCAACAACTGGGTAACCAGGTTGTTCAAGCCATGACTTCATGATGGCACCAATATCAAGGTTGGCAGCTTTACCAAGAGCATCCCAGAGATCCGATCCAGTTGCATTATGGTACTTATGAGCTTCAAAGTAGTTCTTCAACCCTTCACGTAAAGCATCATCGCCAATTAATGCCCGAACCATTACGAGCATCCGCGCACCCTTGGCATAGACAATTGCACCGTCAAATAAGGCATCAATTTCAGCAGGATTGTTAACTTGAACGTGGACTGGTTGAACACCATCAGTAGCGTCACGTTGCAAAGCCATTGGTGCTTCAGAAGTTTGGAATAGTTCCCAAATCTTCCATTCAGGATGAATTGCGTCAACTGCAACGTACTCCATCATGTTAGCAAAGCTTTCGTTAAGCCACAGATCATCCCACCACTTCATTGTGACCAGATCACCAAACCATTGGTGAGCAAGTTCGTGAGTAATAACGGTAGCAACAAGGCGCTTCATATCTAATGAAGTGTTGTCTGGATCGAGAAGGAGGTATGCTTCCCGGTATGTTACCAAGCCCCAGTTTTCCATTGCTCCCGCGGAAAAGTCAGGAAGCGCTAGTTGCCATGAGTGAGGCAGCGGGTATGGTGTTTGGTAGAACTTTTCATAGAATTCAATTGCCTGCTTTGCAATTCCAAGGGCAAAGTCCAGTTCTTTTGGTTGGTGAGCCTTGGTAGCAAAGACACCGACCTCAACACCGCTCTCAGTAGTTGTCTTCTTGGATTGAAGTTCACCAAAAGCAAAGGCAACTAGGTAGGTGGACATCCGAACAGTTTGTTGGAAGTAGTGTACTCCAGCTGAAACGTGATCTTCTGGCATGTTAGCGATAATTGTTTCTCCCGGATGTTCATCGAATTTAATTGCTAAACTAAAAGTAGCCTTAGCTTCAGGCTCATCAACACAAGGGAATGCTTGACGAGCAAAGGTAGTTTCAAATTGAGTTCCAATAATTTGTTTCTTTTCACCGTCAACCTTGTAGTATGAAGGATAAATACCCATCATTGTGTCTGTTAATGGGGCGGAGTAATTAATTGTTAGGGTAACTTCTCCGGTTTCCGGTACGGTAATATTTACCGTTTCATTATCGTTATTCACAGTGAAGGGGACATCTTCACCGGCAATTTGAACAGCTGAGATCGTGAGGAATTTTTGGTTAACACTAATTTGACGGTCACTTGCATTTCCTGTAATGGTAGTGTTCCCAGTGATAGTTTTCTTTTCCCGATTGATATCAATAAAGACATCATAATGGGAAGGTTGAAATTTTTCATAAAGACGTTTAATTGTTGACATAAATTCACCAGTCCTTTACTTAACTGCTTTAACAAGTTCTTTTACCATTATACCGTAACTTGGTTCTTAGCTGAATAAGACAGCATTCTAACTTAAAATTTGCTATAATAGTGGGCGATTTCATTCAAGTTGTTGGAGAGCTTGATTGGCTAAATTATGGGCACCATGATTCTCCCGTTCGCTGATCCACTGGGTAACCACCGTTGTAAATTGACTAAGAAGCTGATTTAACTGTTCTAATTGTGATTGGTAATGTTTAGTATAATTCTTACCAATAGCATCGCTTAATAACCGACTATCGGTATAGAATAAAACTGTTTCCTGATAGTCATAATGGTCAACCAAGTACTGAAAACCAGCAATCGCCGCTGCAAACTCGCCTTCATGGTTTGTCGCAGATTCAAGAGTCTGCGAGAGCTGGTGTTGCTGGTGTTGATTAATAATTAGGATTCCCAGTCCTGTTGGTCCGGGATTACCCTTAGTTGCAGCATCCGTATAAATTTTTAGCATAGAATTAATTCACCCCAATTGAAAGGAAAACTTTACTTTATGGAAGAAGAAACTCGTTATTTTTATCAACCTAACCTTACCACGACAATCATTAGCTGGTGCTGGACATTCTTGATTTTCATTGCTGGCCTAGTGGTTTGGCTTGAAATTACTCACTTTCAGTGGGTAACGGCCCTTCTCTTTTTGCTTTTTATTATTGTAACGCTTTTGGGAATTTTTCGGCGAACCGTGCTAATTACTCCAAGTAAAATGGTTTTTAGCAGAGTTTTGCAAAAAGACTACTTAGTAATCCCGTTAGCTGATATTCGTCAGCCACGCTTCACTAAGCATACGGTTAGTTTGACCGTCAATGGGGAAGTATTTAACTTTG
This sequence comes from uncultured Lactobacillus sp., assembly GCA_946487795.1. Taxonomy (GTDB): domain Bacteria; phylum Bacillota; class Bacilli; order Lactobacillales; family Lactobacillaceae; genus Limosilactobacillus; species Limosilactobacillus kinnaridis. The sequence continues at coordinate 3,429 of CAMLUN010000012.1, forward strand.
CCTTTTCCAATAAGGCTATTCGACGCTTAAAACTGGCATTGAACAACTTAAAGGGGGAACAACAGGGATGATCTTTTTTAGCTACCTCTTATTGGTCCTCGCTTTAATCTGCCTTGATCAATGGCTGAAGATTTGGGTAAGTACTAATATTGCGTTGAATCACAGTCAACACTTCATTCCCGGAGTCATGGATTTAACCAACCTTCATAACTATGGGGCTGCCTGGAGTATGTTTCGGGGGCAGCAACTATTTTTCAGTATTGTAACGGTTGTTGTGATTGCAGGAATTGGCTATTGCTTTTGGCGGTTTCGTCACCGTCACCCGATTTTACTGTGCCTGAGTTTAATTCTGGCTGGGGCAGTTGGCAATTTTATTGACCGCTTGCTTCAGGGCTATGTCGTTGATATGTTTGAATTCCTACCAGTTAATTTCCCGGTGTTTAATATTGCGGATATGTGCCTAACGATTGGGGTAATTATGCTGATTATTATTGTGCTTCGTGAGGATGATGAAAAGTGACAGATGAGTTGAAGTTAACGATTGACTCAGCGATGACTGGACGAATTGATAAGGAACTTGCCCACCATTTGGCGGATATTTCGCGATCCCAATTGCAAAAATGGATTGAAGACGGTAACGTTACCGTAAATGGTGAGAAAGTTAAGCCCAAATATAAGCTTGCAGTTGGTGATAGGGTCGTTGTTCAACCTGAAAAACCACAAAAAATAGATTTAGAGCCAGAAAATATTCCTTTAGATATTGTGTATGAGGATGATGACGTGATTGTCGTTAATAAGCCACAAGGAATGGTAGTACACCCGGCTCCTGGTCACCCCAACCATACCCTGGTTAATGCTCTTCTATATCATTCGCCCTTATCTACAATTAATGGTGAATTTCGTCCGGGAATTGTTCATCGGATCGATAAAGATACTTCTGGATTATTAATGATTGCTAAAAATGATCTTGCTCATCGGTCATTGGCTGCGCAATTAAAGGCAAAGACTAATGAGCGGGAATACGTTGCCCTAGTTCATGGGGTAATTAAAGAAGAGCGGGGGACGATTGAAGCGCCACTTGGTCGATCAAAGAAGGATCGGAAAAAGCAGGCAGTGGTTGAGGATGGTCGTCATGCGGTGACCCATTTTAAAGTTTTGGAACGTTTCCAGCATTATACGCTAGTTAGCTGTCGGTTAGAAACCGGACGGACGCACCAGATTCGTGTTCACATGAAGTATATTGGGCACCCGCTAGCAGGTGATCCACTATATGGGCCACGGAAGACCCTTCCTGGTAATGGTCAATACCTTCATGCACGGTTGTTAGGGTTTAAACACCCCCGGACAGGTAAGCAGATGACTTTTACGTCACCGCTACCGGAGTATTTTCAAAAAATGATTGATCATTTAGAAAAAACGGATCGACCTTCATAGTGAATTATTGAACGCTTAGCAGACGATTTTTAAAATTTGCTAGGCTTTTTTATTTAATAGCTCTTTGAAACGCTTCCGATCATTTATATAATGGTTAAGGAAACAAATGCGTTGAAAAAGGAGTGAGCGCTATGGCAGCACGCTACCTAATTTTTGAAGACGGAACCATCTTTGAGGGAGATGGATTTGGCTCACCAGCAGTAACCTTTGGCGAAGTGGTTTTTAATACCAGCATGACGGGTTACCAGGAAATTATTACTAATCAGATTTACGATAACCAAATCGTAACCTTTACCCAACCCAATATTGGCGGTTACGGAATCCAACGGAACATTTATGAATCAATTGTCCCCACTATTAAAGGGGTAATCGTTCGCTCATTATCAAATGTAGCAACCGATAATATTCGTCGATTAACCCTGGATCAATATTTAAAACAAATGAATATTCCCGGAATTACTAACATTGATACTCGGGCAATTACCCATAAGCTTCGTGATGCTGGCAAACCATTAAAAGGGAGTATCGTTCCGGTTCCTGATGACCATGCCTTTGATCAGCTGCACGCGACTGTTTTGACCAACCAGCAAGTAGCTCAGGTTTCGACACCTAAGCCATACCCTAATCCTGGAGTTGGGATGAGCGTGGTTGTAGTCGATTTTGGATTAAAGAACGGGATCCTTCGAGAGTTGAGTCGGCGAAAGTGCAACGTCACTGTTCTGCCATATAATGCGACTGCTGACGAAATTTTACGGCTTGATCCTGACGGCGTAGTTCTTTCAAGTGGCCCTGGCGATCCGCATTATGTAAAATCAGCGGTTCTCGAAATGATCCGAAAAGTTCAGGAACAAGTACCGCTCTTTGGAATTGGCCTTGGTCACGAATTATTTGCATTAGCTAATGGTGCTCAAGTAATTCCGCTTGGTGTTGAGCATCACGGGATGAACCACCCAATTAAGGAAATTATTACCGATCACATCGTTTATGCGAACCAATCAGAAGGGTATACCGTTGATTGGAGTACAGTAGACCGGTCAAAATTACTCGTTACGTATACTGATATGATTGATAGCAGTGTTCAGGGATTACGTCACCGGCAGTTTCCGGCCTTCTCTGTCCAGTTCTTCCCGGATGGCGCACCAGGCCCGGATGAAACAGATGGCTTGTTTGACGAGTTTATTGATACAATGAAGCGGAAGGAGGAACGGCGGTAGTGACAAATAAGAAATCAATTTTGATTATCGGTGCTGGACCGAATAATATTCAGCATGGGGATGAAGTTGATTCCGCAACTTACCAGGTAGCAACCTACCTTCGTCGAGCTGGCGTTACCACGATCTTAGCGGACAACAACCCATTTTCTTATAGCCTGAATGATTCTTCCGTGATCGATCACTCATCAATTGGACCATTAACCGTTAATCATCTGATCGAATTGATCGAAAAATACCAACCACGGGCAATCCTGCCGACATTAGGTAATCGGCAAGCATTTCTTCTTACGCAGGAATTACTTGAAAAGGGAATCTTGCGAAAAAAGGAGATTGAACTTCTCGGGGTACCGGAAGCAACCGTGCGCCAAGTTAATAATCCAGTGTTGCTTGAACGAACTCTTCGTCAAATGGGTGCACCGATGAAGAAGATCGTCACGGTTAATAATTATCCTGATGCGCTAGAAGAAGCTCAGCGACTTGGTTATCCGGTAATTATTCGCTCCGTCTTACCTAAGATTACAAGTACCAGGCAGATCGTCCACGATCAAAGCGAGTTAGCAGCTGCTGTTAGCAAGTGTCTTAGTCAATCGCGAGCAGAACAGGTTTACGTTCAGCAAAGTCTTGGTGGCTATAAGGAAATTGAAGTGGTTGTTCAGCGTGATCAATCCGGAACAATGATGATGCTCGGGATGGTCGAAGATATGGATCCAATTGGGATTCATGCTGGTGATTCGATTGCCTTTAATCCAGCACAGACGCTTCTTGATCGGCAAATCCAAGATATGCGGGATACTGCATTTGCAATTACCCGGAAGTTACGAATTGTTGGGGTTAATCATGTTCAATTTGCCTTGGATCCAGTTAATGATAATTTTTATGTCATTAAGAGCAGCCCATACTTTGACCGAATGGTTTCCTTCGTTGCCCAGTCGACTGGCTACCCGGTTGCGATGGTGAGCTCCCAATTATATTTAGGTAAAACCTTGCGTGAGATTGACTTAGGACCGGGATTCGCTAAACATGCGGCCTTAATTGAGCCAGCAATGGATCATATTGCGGCACGGGTACCAGTTTGGGGATTTAGTCCAGAACAAGCGCAAAAGCAATTATTGGGTACTGAAAAGAAGTCTGTTGGAACGGTCTTCGGTATTGGTAGAAGTCCAGCCGAAGCATTATTTAAGGCGATTGAGTCACGTTACCATGAACCGACTGACTTCCAAATCCAATCACAGGCAAAGTTGTCCGATGATGAGTTGGTGGATCGACTGGTCCATCCGCATGCTGAACGGCTATTTTCTCTTTTGGAAGCAATGCAGCGGGGCTATACCGCCTATGAACTGGTTGAAATGACCAAGATTGATCCCTTCTACTTTGATCAACTAGCAAAAATGAAGGAGCTTATAACCGAATTAGTTGAACATCCGGGGAAAGAGCCGGTTTTGGCTAAGGCAAAGCATAACGGGTTAAGCAACCAGCTAATTGCTAAGCTCTGGAAAACAACTCCTAAGCAGATTTACCAAATGATGCAGGACCATAACCTTACAGTAAAGTATAAGGAAGTTGAACCGTCTGCTGGTGAATTTGATCAGCACACCCAGACGTTCTATTCAGCCTATGAAGATGAAAATGAAGCATTAACGTTGCCTCAACCAAGTGCCTTATTTATCGGAACAGGGGGGCTACGACTGGGACTTAGTAATGCCGGAGACTTCTTTGTTGCTTCCATGATGATGCAGCTTCACCGGCAGAAGTTTCATACAATTATCATGAATTGTAATCCCAGTTCTGTCACCCTTAATACGCTGATTGCTGATAAGCGGTATATTGAGCCTGCATCAGCAGAGAATGTTCTTTCGGTTGTTGAAATCGATCAACCACAGTTAATTTTTATTCCTGCTAGCTACACTAATCTCTTAGAAACGTTAAAGAAATACGACTTGCAAAGCAAAGTTATTACCTTGCCAGATGACCGTTTAGGCAATTTGAAACCACGCTCTAACCAGTTGGTAGCACTTGATTATCTCTGGGACGGTGAAAATGAAAAGTTTCTTGCTTCAACCGCGGCTTTACAATCTGCCACTAATTTTGATTATGAGATGATTAATCTACAGCTACCAGCCGCAGTCAATGATGTGGAACTAAAGAAAATGCAGGCTACTGCTCGTGAGGTAGTTGAGCAGCAGTCGAATCCAGGTTTTTATCAGGTAATTTTTGAGCAAGACGGACTAGAATATAAGGCACTAACCGTTCAATCAATTAGTCTTCCAGAAGTAGCATTCCTTTCAAAATCACTAGGGATTAACCTCCCAGCGCTTCTGGGGAAGATTGTTAGTGATCAGGACTTTAACCTTACTGATACTGAAATCACGCAACCAAAGGGAACTGTAACCTACCGTGCAACTTTTCCCTTTGAGTCGCTCCTGATGAAGCCCCAAGGAATTCTTGGCCCAAATAAGATTATCGGTGCAGAAATCCAATTTATGAACTAGTAAGTAATTACAAAAAACAGAGACTCGGAAAAACGGCTTAACCGTACTCCAAGTCTCTGTTTTGTTTAATTTTTCAGTTTATGTGGCGTGACATACAATGTTTTCTGGCCGGTAAAAGTTACAAAACCGGGCTTAGCACCATTTGGCTTATGGAGACGCTTAGCGGGCAGGTAATCAACAGGGACGTTATCAGAATTCCGTCCCTTTGAGAAGTAGGCAGCGAGTTGGGCAGCCTCAAGCAGGGTTTGTTCATCCGGATCACTATCACGAATGATAACGTGTGAACCAGGAATATCCTTAACGTGAAGCCAAATATCATTTTTGTTGGCAATCTTAAAGCTAAGGCGATCGTTTTGCAGGTTATTTTTACCAACAAGAACAGTTGTCCCGTTGCTGGTATGAAATTCTTCTGGCTTACTTACCCTAACTTTTCGCCGTTTCTTACTTTTTTGTCGTTTTTGCTTAATGTAACCTTGTTGCTGAAGCTCTAAGCGAATTTCCTGAATATCAGCTGGTGAAGCAAGATCGATTTGACTCTCGATATTTGCAAGGTAGTTAATTTCGTCATTGGCTAGTTTCAGTTGCTCCTTAACGTAATCGACCGACGTCTTTAACTTGTCATACTTTGTAAAGTATTTTTGAGCATTGCGAGAAGGGGAGAGCTCTGGATCGAGTTTGATCTTGAGTGGCTTATTATCATCATAAAAGTTTGGCAGGGTAATTTCCGTCATCCCCGCAGTCAGCTTCCCTAAATAAGTCGTCAAGATTTCACCACGAATCCGGTAATAATCTGCTTTTGCCGCATCCTCAAGTTGTTGCTTTAGTTTCTTAACTTTACGGCGGTCCTTCTTTAGTTCGTTATGAAGTACTTTAAGAACCTGACCAGCTAACTCTTTAGACCGATCCCGTTCGGCTTTTTGGGCATAGAAAGCATCAAGCATTACAGAAAGGGTATCATAATGGGTCAGCTGTTCTTCTTTAATATTGCTTGGCAGAAATGCTGCAAATTGCCGTTTTCCATTATTGTCGTCATAAATCACGGGATCTGGATTTTCAAACTGCTTTAAAAAAGTGTGATAAGTCGTTGGTAAATCAGAACTTGCTTGAAGTTCGCGTGCTAGTTCTTGAGCAGATTGGCGTCCCAATCCCTGATAACGTGCTTGAAGTTGTTTAGCTAGTTCGTTTTCATCGAGATCCTTACGAACTAGATCCGTATAGATTTGATTAGGTAGGTACGGGTTAACTTTATCTTGCTTTGGCGGCATTACAAAGGTTGCGCCAGGGAGAAGCAGGCGGACACGGTTTTGATCGGATCCCACGTGTTTAATCGTATCAATAATTTTATGATTTTTTTCGTTAACTAATGAAACGTTACTATGACGGGCCATTATTTCGATTACGAGGACAAGCCGTTGTTGATCTCCCAATTCATCCCGCGTCTTAAAGTTCATCTTAATAATCCGGTCGTTATCAACCTGTTCAATTGATTCTAAAATTGCCCCCTCAAGGTATTTACGCATAGTCATTGCAAAATTGCTGGGAACTGCTGGATTTTGGTAGGCAATTTGCGTAATTTGCATTCGCGGATATGTCGGGTTGGCTGAAAGAAGCAGAGAATAATTATGCCGGTGTGCGCGGATGGTCATAATTAGTTCTGCAGGGTAAGGCTGGTTAACCTTGGCCACTCGTCCAGTCGCCAGAGTCTGATCTAATTCATGGACGACTGCATGGGTAAAGAAACCATCAAATGCCATTAGTTAGTTCCTCCTTTAATTTCATTAAACGATTTTTTATAGCGATTACTATTATACCGTTTGTTTTGCCAAATAGACAATTCAAAGGATTAGGATTATTGGTTTCTGTACAGCGATGTGGTATTCTATATCTATTACGATGTTGTTAGAATACCTTTACTATGCAATTATTCTTTAATCATTAATAACAACATTCCAATGGAGGTAGTATTAATGAAAATAGCTGTTGTAACTGACAGTACCTGCTATCTTTCTAAAGAAGAGATCGCAGCCAATAATATTCATGTGGTACCAATCCCGTTTATCCTCAATGGTAAGACTTACCATGAAGGTGTTGATATCACCACCGAGGAATTTTATGATCAATTAAAGACGGCTAGTACTTTCCCCAGTACGTCTCAGCCCTCAATTGGCGAGATGATGGAGCTTTACCAGAAACTTGCTGATGATGGCTATGATGCTGTGATTAGTATCCACCTTACAAAGACTATTTCAGGATTTCTCAACAATATTACCCAGCTTTCAGAACAAATGAAGGATACGATTAAGATTGTTCCCTTTGATTCTGGAATCACGGTTAAGTTAATGGGGTATCTTGCAATTGAAGCTTCACAATTAGCTAAGCAAGGAGCAGACGTTGACGAGATCGTAAAGAAATTAACTGAGTTACGAGATACGTTCCGTGATGTCTTTGTTGTTGATGACTTGCAAAACTTAGTGCGTGGGGGACGACTATCAAACGCATCCGCCTTTGTTGGATCAATTTTAAGGATTAAGCCATTGCTTTCTTTTGATAATCCTAATCATGATATCGAAGCTTTTGAAAAGGTCCGGTCAATGAAGAAGGCAAAGGCCCGGTGTGAACAGCTTTTTAACGAGTCAATTGAAAAGCTGGATTATCCAGTACGTGCAATTGTTCTCCATGCTAACGATAAGGAAGCAGGAGAGAAGTGGCTAACTAAGCTACAAGCGGATCATCCTGACATTAAATTTGAATTATCTTACTTTGGTCCGGTCGTTGGTGTTCACTTGGGACAGGGGGCACTGGCTCTTGCTTGGTTGCAAGATACGGAAAAGAAGCCTTTGCCATGATGAAGAGAATTCGTTTATTTCACGTTATTGTTTGGTTAATTATCCTATTAGCTATTTGTCTGCTATCACCGCTAAACCTGCATGGCGTCTTACCTAGCGGAACAATTATTGCTCCGGTGACTTCTCTACTAGCAATCGCAACGATTCCATTGTTAGGAATGTTGAATTCTGCGTTATTAATTGTTGCTTCCCAATTGATTTTATTAGGGTTTAGCCAAAGCGATTGGTTAACCGTGGTGGTAACTGCTTTAGCCACACTTTTCAGTGGCTGGGTAGTTAGGTGGCAGCAAGCAACTTCACAAGAGTTACGTCATCAACAAATGATTACTATTGGAATTAGTAGTGGATTGATCATTCTTGTGCTGCTCGAACTTGCCTACTTAATTGTCGGCTGGCGATTAACTGGCAGTAGCAACGGGATGATTGAAATTGCCCGGTTAGCATTGCCTACTTCTTTATTAACAGGCCTTTGCTACGCATTATTAGTTCCGCCACTTAGTATTCTATTGTTACATCTTGGTAAAAAATTGTTACCTGATTCAACAAACCACGATACTTCAAACGATTCGGTAATTATTGATATGGGTAATAATCAGAAGAAAAAAGATCAGGATAAGCAAAAATAAAAACATCTCTGTAATTAACAATTGTGTTAACTACAGAGATGTTTTTATGCTTTAGCGTCCCATTCTTGATGAAATTCATGAAGAAAATCAAGCATTACTTGTTGTCGATATTCAGCAATTGCGCGTGCGGTTGGCGTAAAAAGTTTGTCTTTTAGCCCAAGAAGCTTTTCGTCAAAATGGTTAATGATTGTCTCATCGTCAAGATTACGGTATTCTTGTTTGCTCATTTTTTTCCGTGGCTTAATTTTCGGGTCATAAATAACTTCGCCATGAGCACCACCATAGTAGATTGCACGGGTGATTCCAATTGCCCCAATTGCATCTAACCAGTCAGCGTCTCGCACAATCTGGGCTGTTTTGCTAAGCTGAATCTGATGTCCCTCTAGGGTATGAGCAAACGAGATGTTATCAATTGTTTCCATCACGGTGTTCACGTGCTCGGTGGTCATTCCGATTTTTTGAAGAAATCCTTTGACCTCATTTTGAGCAGCAGTAACACTATCAACAATCTTTTCGTCTACTGTGTCGTGAAGATAGGCCGCTACTTGGGGCAGGAAGGGATCATAACCCTCACCGATCGCAATCCGGGCGGCATTCTTCACAACTCGATTAATATGGTCCATCCCGTGACCAGTCCGATCATTGGCGAGTTTATTAACCGTAAATTGCTTAACTGTCGCTAGTTGTTGTTCTTGATTCATCAAATCAATCCTTTCAAGTATTTTAGTTAGTACAATTGATATAATTAGTAGTGTTTGGAGGAAATTTATAATGAACTTATTATTTGCGATTGATGACAATTTTGTTCAACAGTTAGAAACCGTCTTACTGTCGATTCATTTAAACACCAAGTCTCAGGAATTCAATATTTATGTTTTGCAGAAAAATCGGCTGACAAAGGAAGCGGAATTAGCTGCTTTTTGCAAGCACTTAAAGATGGCGTACCATCCAGTAATGGTTAAGCAATCGTTATTTGAAAATGCTCCGGTAACCGATCGCTACCCAACCACGATTTATTACCGACTACTAGCTCACCAAATGCTTCCTCAGGATCTCCATAAAATCCTTTATCTGGATGCTGACATACTTTGTATTAATGACCTTTCACCCTTATATAGTACTGCATTGGGCAATAACCTTTTCGCTTCAGCAATCCATGCCAGCTTAACGAATACTACTGACGTAATTAATAAGATTCGTTTACAGAACTTCGGAGCAGATGGCTATTATAACTCAGGGGTGCTCTTAATGAATCTTGATTTGATGCGTCAAGAGGTTGATGCTGATCAAATTTTTGATTACATTCGCCGCCACATTTTGCTTCTTCCCGATCAGGATGTATTAAATGCGCTCTATAGTGAGCGGATCAAAACAATTCCTGACCAATTATATAACTTTGATACCCGCAACGGAAAAATTTATGAAACGATTTCGCTTGGCGAGTGGGACCTTGATTGGGTAATCAAAAATACGGTGATTTTACATTACTGTGGTCGTGAAAAGCCGTGGTTGCCAACGAAAAACTCAGGGAGACTGACGGCTCTATATAAGCAGTATTTTCACATGACAGCAAAACTTCAGTCAAGTTTACAGAATTAGCTGATCACCAGCAAGAAAACTTTCTTGAAATTTTGTCAGTGGATGAAAATAGATTTTGCCAAACTCGTCAATTAAACCATGAAAGTCTTGAGCAGCTGTACTAGTGAAGTCAGCAGGCAGTTTAACTTGCTTTGCGAGACTTTGGTAATTAGTAAGGTTGGGAACGCCTAGTTGGGTGAACAATACCCGGGCATATTTATCGCTGATAAACGTTGGCTGTTCAAAAATATAGGTGAGCAGGACATCAGCGGTTTCATCACCAATTCCGTGAAGTTTGAGCAGTTCTTGTCGTAATTTTGGGCCTAGAACTTGGCAAACTTGTTGGTAGTCGTTGTCATATTGCAATAGCCAGGTAAAAATAGCCGCAACTGCTCGACTTTTATTCTTATAAAATCCTGCTGGTCGAACGAGAGCCTGTAATTCCTCAGTAGTTAGTTGGCGAATTTTATTGAGATCAAAATTAGTTTGCTTTCGAAACCCAGCAACAGCTTTATCGGCATTTCGCCAATTGGTATTCTGAATCATGATTGCACCAACGATGATTTCGGCTTTTGATTCAGCAGGCCACCAACCGGAATTTCCCATATTTTGGTGCATTTTCTCATATAATTCCGTAATGGTAAGATTCATGCTTCCTTTTCCTCCTCGTAATGATACCCTTAATTTATCATTAAACCGGGCTTTGCGGTAGGATTAAGGGAAGCAAAACTTTTGGCTTGCACATGTCATTGTTAATATGGTAAGTTAGTATGGTTGTTAATTTGTGAAAATTAAATTTCAATTTATCAGAAGGGAAGGTAATACGAATGCAATTACGCAAAGCTACCATGGAAGACTTGGATACAGTGATGGATATTCTTCGCGATGGTCGTAACCAATTAGCAGAACGGGGAATTGATCAATGGCAGGGTGATTACCCGAACGAAGAACACATTAAGGAAGATATTCAGCACGGTTGGGCATACCTAGTTGAGTCAGACGATGACCAAACTGTAGGTGCCTTAGCCATTGTGGATGCACCAGACCACTCATACGATGCTCTGGATGGCAAGTGGTTGGTAGATACTGATAAGTACCAAGTTATTCACCGGGTTGCGATCCATTCAAAGCATGCCGGTCACGGTTACGCTTCACGACTTTTTGAAAGTGTGATTGATTATATCAAAGAAAATCGGAAGGATATTAAGTCTCTTCGGATTGATACCCATGAAAACAACGAAATCATGCAACACTTAATCACCAAGAATGGCTTCACTAAAGTTGGTGAACTTCACGGTGTATATCGTCCTGAAGAAGAATCCTACGTTTACGAACTAGTAACACAAAAGGATTAAACAAATTGTAATCTTGGGCATGGTACCGATGGTTAATCGGTATCATGTCTTTTTTTGCGGTCGCACTGTAATGCATACAATTTAGTTCTTGTATGCATCAAGGTCGTTCGCTAAAATAAAAGTCAATTGATTTTTTATTCCGAGGGGGAGTAAGTAATGAAAAAGCTGGATGGTGAATTCCGCTTTGCATTGGGAAAGTCGATGCCAGTCCTGTTTGGTTATGTGACACTGGGTCTGGGGTACGGCCTTTACATGCACAACCTGGGGTTTTCTTTTTGGTATCCGACATTGATGGCGCTAACGATTTATGGAGGATCAGTTGAATTTGTGATTGCCAATATGCTAGTCCAACATTTTAATCCCTTGAACGTCCTTTTAATTACCTTGGTGGTCGGTTTTCGTCAGTCATTCTATGCCCTATCAATGCTCAAACAGTACCGACATGCTGGATGGCGAAAGTGACTGTTAATCTTTGGCCTAACTGATGAGACCTTTGTTATTAACCACTACACCAAAGTTCCACAAGAAATGAGTCAAGTAAAGGTTAATACATGGATCACGGTCTTGGATTGGGGTTATTGGGTTCTTGGGGCCTTTTTAGGCGGCTTCTTGGGAAGTGTCTTCCAGCTCCAAGTTAAGGGACTTGATTTTGTTATGACGGCCCTATTCATTGTTTTGGCATTGGATCAATTCTTACAAGAAAAGAGTCATGTTAGTTCCATTAGTGGGGTCTTAATTACCATCATTAGCTTGCTGGCTGTTGGCAAGACGTACTTTTTGATTGTTACCTTACTCTTGCTGGTTGCGGAATATTACTATTTAACAAGGCGTCATGCAAAGGGGGATGATTAAGAAATGACAGTTGTTCAACAAGTGATTTCAATAGCGATCGCTGCAGTCGCTAACTTCTTTACCCGTGTCGTTCCATTCCTTGTTTTTGGCCGCCAGCGAAATGGTAAAGAAGAATTGAGTCCCTTTATTGAAGGACTAGGGAATTTTCTCCCACCAGCAATCATGGGGATGCTCGTGGTCTATTGTTTTAGAAATGTTCACTTTCTTAGTGGCAACTTTGGCTTACCAGAAATTATTGCTAGTATTATTACAATCCTCGTCCACTTACGAAAACGAAGCATTTATTTGTCGCTATTGGTAGGGACAATTAGTTACATTATTTTAGTGAATTTTGTTTTCTGAAAAGAAATCTTGATTTAGTTAAAAAGCCGGGCAATGAATCATTTTCGATCCATTGTCCGACTTTATTTTTATATTCTAACTTTTTATTTGGTGATAAAGCTTCCTGCTGAGAATAAGAGAAATCAAGAGGAGAACTAGGCAAAAAGCAAACCCTGATTGGATTCCTAAATGGGAGGTTGAGTTATGGATAAAGTGGTTTACGATCCCGACAACAGAGACGATTAGTGCGGTCCCAAATGCTGCTGCAATTTGTCGCAAGGTATTAAAACAGGCCACCGCATCGGGAACAATTTCGTTGGGTAAGAGTGAAAGCGCCTGTGTCTGAAGTGGAATTAACATTGTTACTAGTCCAAATTGGCGTACCGTTTGAAAAACCGTAATGATAACCACTGAACTCCGGGCACCGATCATTGCCTGTCCGGTTGTCCCGATAATATCAATTAGTAGTCCAGCACCAACAAGCCATTGAATAGGGTAGCGATCATAGAATCGACCGCTAGTTGTTGACAATAGCCCTGTAAGGATTGCCCCTGGAAGAACAGCGATTGCGGAGATCACGGTACTTTCTCCAAGAACAATCTGAACAAGCAACGGAATCAAAATAGCATTGCCGTACATTGTCGCGGTAATTAGCATATTAATGACGGTTGCCAGGAGAAATTGTCGATGTTCAAACACACTGAGGTTAATCAATGGGTGGGTACTTCTTCGTTGATTGAGATAAAAAATAACAATGAATACTAGCCCAATAATTGCCATTCCACCAACATTAAACGATAATAGCGGATAATTAGAAACATTTGAAAGGCCCATTAATAAGGACCATAAGCCGAGGGTAATTACCGTAAAACCTAAACCGTTAAATTGGGGAAATTCGTTATGGGGAATATAAGGGAGCATCCAAAGTGATAAAAGTAATGTAATCACTGCAAAGGGGATAATCAAAATAAATAGGTATCGCCACGAGAGATAATCAAGCATAAAACCTGATACCGCGGGTCCAAGGATTGGTGCACAGTTAAATGCAAGACCAATAATTCCCATTATTCGGCCCTTCTTCCCTGGGAGAGCATAACGAATTGCAAGAACATTGACAAGGGGCATCATCATTCCGGCACCGATTGCTTGGATCATCCGAGCAATTACTAGGAGGTTAAAGGAATTCGCTAACCCGCCGATTAAGGTTCCGCAAAGAAAAATTCCCGTAAAGAAGATAAATAGCCATTTAAATGAAAATCGTTTAATAAGGTAGGAACTAACCGGAATCATTAACGCATTGACTAACATATAACCGTTCGTTACCCATTGAACGTGGGCTTCACTAATATGAAAAACGTCCATAAATGTTGGCAATGCAATATTCATTAAGGTTGAACAAAGAATCCCGAAGAAAGTTCCAAAAACCATTATAATTAGGGCACGCCTAATTCGCTGGTCGCTCAAGAACATCGACTCCTTTTTAGAAAAATTAGCATAACTAATGCAGTAGTTTAGCAGATCTTGATCTAGGTCACAATAAGCATTTGGATTAAACCAGAAATTGTTTGACGCTTTTTATCGACAGGTGTAGATTTTAAATTGAGGTGAGGACATGGAAGAAAAAACAGATATTACGCCAGCAGAATGGCAAGTAATGCGAATTATCTGGACCCTCAGTAAAGCAACTAGTACCCAAGTAATTGAAATCCTTCAACAAAAAGTTGATTGGAAACCCGCAACAATTAAGACATTGCTCCGGCGTCTAGTGGAAAAAGGAGCATTAAAGACAACCCGTCAAGGCCGTGGCTTTATCTACTCCCCATTAATTAAGGAGCAGATTACCATGAACGAAGCCGCAGATCATTTGTTTAACAGCATTTGCGAGATGCATGTTGGTGCTACGCTTAGCCATGTAATAGATGATGCCGTTCTTAGTCGAAAGGATATTGAACAACTTCAAAAATTGTTAGCTGAAAAGAAGAAAAATGCCCCAGAGAAGGTTGAATGCAACTGTGTTCCGGGGATGCCCATGGATTGTGAGTAAGGAGGATCTTATTAATGGCTGAAGAAACAGTACCATCCCCAAGAAAACGTCTTCGGCGGATCATGCAGGTAATGCGTCAATATCACTTTTTGAGCAATTTTTATCATCAAAAAAATCCGGAAGAAGTTTGTCAGGCATTAGAAGAACTCGGCCCAACCTTTATTAAAATGGGGCAAATCCTTTCTACTCGTGCAGACCTGGTAAGCCCAGAATATATAAAGGCCTTACGAAAGCTTCAGGATGATGTTCCGGCTGATAGCTTCGCAAGTGTTAAAAAGACTTTTGAGACGGAAACTGGAAAAAAGATCAGTGAAGTTTTTAAGACATTTGATCAAGAACCATTTGCCTCAGCCTCGATCGGTCAAGTTCATCATGCTGAGTTAAAGGATGGGACGTCGGTAGTTGTTAAAATTCAGCATCCTGATGTTACTAAATTGGTAGATACAGATTTGGCGCTTTTAAAACGGGCGGTTGAACTACTGAAATACGTTCCAACTGGGATTACCGTTGTTGATCCCGTAAAAATCTTCAACGCTTTAAGTGACTCGCTAAGGAGTGAAATTGACACAATTCAAGAAGCAAAAAACGGGGTTGAATTTTACCGCCTTAATAATGGCCAGTCAATTATTCGGGTTCCTAAGGTTTACTTCAAATACTGCGCCCCTAAAATTTTGGTTAATGAATATATGCCGGGGAAGAGTATTAAGTACCTGGCTAACGCTTCATTAAGTACGAACCCTGAACAAGCAAAAGCGCAACGACAGGTTCGCCATGAGATTGCCCAAGTATTAGTTAAGAACTTCCTTAGGCAAGTCTTTGTCGATCACTTCTTTCAGGCTGATCCGCATCCAGGGAATATCTTAATTCGTCACCTGTCTCAGGATGAAGCTCAAACGGACCAGGTTGAGGTAGAAAAGAAATTAGAGAAGCAGATTGGCCCTACTAAAATCAGCTATCAGCAAGAGAAGAGCCTTCCACCATACCGGGTTATCTGGATTGACTTTGGGATGATGGGAAGAATTTCGCCAGCAACAGCGGACGGAATTGCCAAAATAGTATTGGCCGTTAATTCACAGGATATTCATGAGATCGGTCAATCAATTATTCCAATGTGTGAGCAAGTGGGACCGCTTGACGAGCAGAAATTCTATCGGGAACTTGGTAAATTCCTGCGGCCGTACTTGAATGCTGGCCTTGCTGAAATTAATTTCACTAAGATGCTCTATCAGATCGTTCAATTATGTCAAAATAATAATCTCCAGATTCATTCCCAAGTGACGATGCTGGTACGGGCATTTGGGATCCTAGAAACAATTATTGCTAAGCTTGATCCTTCACTTTCAATGTTGGAGGTTGCCCGACCATTTGGTAAGCAGTACTTGAAGCAGCATTTTGATTTGCGTACTCAATTAGATAATAGCTTGTGGGGAAGTTATCGTGCTGTGAAGAATATTACCCAAATGCCAGGGAAGCTGAACACCTTTTTTGATGCAATTAGTGATGGGGATGCTCGAATTAATTTTCATTACGCTGACCAGGAAAATCTAATGAAGTGGCTTAGTCGGATTGTTAACCGGATAATTATTGCAATTATTTTAGCAGCAATTATTGTTGGCTCATCGTTGTTAGTAGAGGGCAGTACTGGCCATCCGCACATCTACCGCCTTGGTGTCTTTGGCTATTCGTTAGCAATCATTATAATTGTCACAATGGCGGTTAGTGAATTGATTCGTCGCTACCGAAAATATCGTCGGCAGAAAAAGGAGTACGGGAAGAAATGATTATTTTAACTCTTTCTTTGTTGATCATTCTCCTGTGGTGGCCGTTACCCAAAAAGAATGAGTGGGCGTTGTGCTGGACTGGCTTGCTATTAATTTTGATCGGCGGACAAATTGGCTACCCGAAAACATTTACTGCGGTTAGCTTAGGAGTTGCAAGTCTCTTGAGCTGGCTGGAATCAATTAGGGCAATTTTGGTTCGTCACTTTTCAACAGACGCGCAGCTGATTAAGTATAATCAGAAGACATTTGGCTTAATGTTCTTAAACCTATTTATCTGCTTACCGCTACTATTTAAGTATCAAGGATATTTTACCTGGTTTAACCACCAGGTAATTTTGACTGCACTAATAGTTAATGGGATTACCACTCTTGGATTAGTAATTTTCTGGGGTGCAATTATTACTGCACAACTCCTTTCAAGACCTGTTAAGGCTGATTATTTAATTGCCCTCGGTGCTGGCCTGCGTCAGGGCAAAGTGCCGCCTGTTCTGACAGCGCGACTGCAACAAGCCATTGCCTGCTGGAAGTTAAATCATAACGCTACAATTATTGTTACTGGTGGTATTTTGCATGGTGAGCAATTATCTGAAGCCCAAGCAATGGCAAAATATTTGATTAATCACGGAATCCCTCAAGACCGGATTATTTTAGAGGAGCAGGCGATGAATACCTGGGATAATTTACGCAACTGCCAAAGGTTATTGCAAAAGCAAGCTGATCCTAAGCAAAAAATTGTCGTTATAACTAGCTCATTCCACATCTTCAGAACCTTTAATTATTTACGAAAGCTGAAGTTATCCTGGCCGCTTGTTTCTAGCAAGACTCCGTGGAAGCTGCAGCCTTTAACCGTTGTTCGAGACTATTTAGGAATTATTCGTGATCATTATCGTAGTTGGTTAGCCATCCTGCTTGTTATCCTGGTTATTGCTGAGTTGCTTGGATGAAAATAAGTAGAGACCTGGAAAGACAAAATTTTTCCAGGTCTCTACTTATTTGTTAATGCTTTCGAACTTACCGCGTCTAAGTGTCTAAATCAAGGCTTTCTTTATTTATTTGCATAAACCGAAACTTCAATTAGGTTCTTGTCGGGATCATGAACGTAGATTGAAGTCATTGCTCCTTCAGAACCCTGCTTTTCTACAGGCCCTTCAACAACATCGACGTAATAACTATTAAAGTGGTGAAGAATATCGTCGACCTTATCTCCAGCAATTAAACAAAGGTCAGCTGATCCGACGGTTGGATGATTAGCCACCAATTTAGTTGGTCGGTCAACCTTTTGCAGCCGTATAAGCTGGTGACCACACCGGAGAGTAATTACATCATCATTACTTTGCTGGTCAATTACTGGCATGTCAAAGACTTCATGGTAAAAGCGCATGGACTCTTCAAGATTGCTAACGGTCAATACAATATGATCGATTCTTCGCATTTTCATAACTGATTCCTCTTTTCTCGGCTATTATTATACGATGTTCCGTTTTAGATTGGCAAACAGGAATTCAAAGCGTAAAATCAGTTGGTGGAAATGGAGGATAAAAATGAAAATAAAAAATTTGGTTGCGGTTGCTGCTTTCGCTTTCTTTGGTGGTATTTTTCGCTATCTATTCAGTTTTAATTTAGGTGAATGGGGGATCCTGATCGCTAATCTTGTAGGGTGCTTTTTGTTATCATTTCTTACCTATTATGTAATTGAACGGGATCTTTTAGCCGGTTGGTTGAACTTAGGATTAGGAACGGGATTGATTGGGGCCTTTACAACGTTTTCGTCATTTATTACTAGTGTCTTAAAACTTAGTGAAAGCAATTTTTGGGTTGGCAGTGGTTACTTTCTGGTTAGTCTTCTAGGAGGGTTCTTTGCAGCCATTATTGGTTTTATTTTGGCGCAATTATTGGTAAGAATGGAGGAAGATAAATGATTTTAGTTGGTTTTGGTGCATCATGCGGTGCCCTCCTTCGTTACCTATTTACTTATTTGTGGAAGCAATTGCAAGTCGACTGGCCAGGAGCAACATTACTCATTAACCTTACTGGTGCGTTTTGTTTAGGAATATTAATTCACCGCTTTCCCACTAGTCAGTTTACGATCCTTTTTTGGGAAACCGGATTTTTAGGCGGCTACACAACTTTTTCAACGTTAAACACTGAATTAATTGCAATGTATAATGAGCATCAGTGGCGCAGTTTAATAATCTATGGCACTTTATCATATCTTGGTGGACTTAGCCTTGCTTGGCTTGGAATGCAGCTTTAAGCTTTAAAGAAAAGGGGAAGAGCTTTTGAATAAGGCAGTGCAATCAACGATTCCTGCAGAAATTGAAGTGCGGGGTGGTCGGGTTCATAATTTGAAAAATATTAACGTTAATATTCCGCTACATAAATTTGTCGCAATTTCTGGTTTATCTGGTTCTGGGAAAAGCTCGTTAGCAATGGGAATCCTGTATGAAGAAGGTTCCCGGCGGTACTTGGAAGCTTTATCTACGTATACGCGACGGCGGATCAAATTGGGTGCCCAGGCACAGGTTGATAGCGTTAAACACATCCCATCAGCACTAGCACTTCATCAACGTCCAGCAGTTCCGTCTGAGCGAGCAACTGTTGGAACAATGAGTGAGATCTTTAATGTAATTCGACTAATTTTTTCTCGCTTAGGTTCACCTGTCTGTCCAAATGGCCACCGATTAAAGCCAAGTCTTGAGATAGCACAGGCGATGAGCAAGTCTGGAGACGAAATGGGCGTTTTAACCTGCCCTGAATGCGGCGTGAAGTTTAATGCCTTTTCCGCTGAAGACTTTGCCTTTAATTCTGATGGGGCCTGCAAACGATGCCAAGGAACTGGCCGAGTTCGTGAACTAGACGAAGAAAAACTAATTGGCGATGAGAATCTGACGCTGGATGAAGGTGCAGTGGCTTCATGGCACCTTCCTGGTCGGAATTTTATGCCTCAAGTTGCTGAGCAGGCTGGCGTCCGAATTAACGTCCCCTATAAGGATCTTTCACCTAAGGAAAAGAACTTTGTCTTGAATGGACCAAGCAAGAAATACAAGATGGATTTTGTCTCGGGAACTGGTCGAGTCTTTCATGATTTTAATGCCTTGTATGAAAATGCTCATGAAGCAGTTCTTGAGTCGGCAAAGACAAGCAAGAGTGCTCGTGCACAGCAACGAATTAACGAATTCTTTCATTCATCTGTTTGTCCTGTTTGTCATGGGACCCGCTTACGACCGGAACTTCTAACTCAACTAGCTGGCGGAAAAAACATTGCAGAAGTCACTGATTTAACTCTTGGCGAACTTGAACAATGGAAGCAAAAGGTTCTAAGCGAATTGCCAACGAACATGGGTAAAATGGCAACTGCAATCTTTAAGCAATTTGATGACAATCTTCGCCCATTGTTAGAGCTTGGTTTAGATTACCTTTCCCTTTCACGGAACGGTAATACCTTATCAACTGGTGAGTTACAGCGAATTCAATTATCCCGGACATTACGGACACAGACAACAGGCGTTTTGTATGTTCTGGATGAACCGTCGATTGGTCTCCATCCCGATAACATTAACGGTCTCCTTCATGTATTTCATGAACTGGTTGAACAAGGTAATTCACTAGTGGTGGTTGACCATAATATTGATATTATTAGTGCTGCAGATTGGGTGATTGAGATTGGTCCTGGTTCTGGTGCCGAAGGAGGAAAGGTAATTGATCAGGGGACTCCTGCTGAATTAAAGCGGAAGAAAAGTTCACTAATTGGTCCATTTTTGAACGGTAAAGCCCGGATCAAAGTTCGCAAAACATCAAGTAAACGGGCAGCTTCTGAAACTAATTTTACAGTTAGTGACTACTTTAACCTAAAAAATGTTACTGCCACGATTCCAACAAATCAAATTACCGCAGTCACTGGATTTTCGGGTGCGGGGAAAACTAGTCTAATTCTTGATAGCTTAGTTCCGGCTTTAAAAGCTCAAGAGAAAGGGGAACCACTTCCCAAACAGGTCGACAACTTAGATACTCCACTCAAAAGTGTTGTCAGTGTTGATGCTGTTCCGGTGGGAAAGAGTACCCGTTCAACAGTTGCGACGTATACAAGTATCATGGATAATCTCCGGCGGCTTTTTGCGGCTCAACCAGCTGCAAAGGAGAAGCACTGGACTGCAAGTTACTTCTCTTACAATAATAAACAGGGCGCTTGTCCAAACTGTGGTGGGACGGGGATCGTAACCCTTGATATACAATACTTACCGGATATGCAGCAAGTTTGTCCCGTTTGTAACGGTGATCGGTATAATAAAGAAATTCAACAAATTAAGTGGCATGATTATTCAATCGTTGATTTGTTAAACCTCGATGTTCGCCATGCAATTCCGATCTTTAAGGATATACCGAAAATTCAGCGTGAATTAAAGCTTCTTGACGAGGTCGGTCTTGGCTATCTTCATCTTGGTGAAAGTACGCCAACATTATCTGGTGGAGAAGCTCAGCGGTTGAAACTCGTTAAGCATTTGAATCGTCAACAAAAAACAACTCTTTTTGTCTTCGATGAGCCATCGGTTTGTCTCCATCCCCTTGACGTCCAAGTCTTGCTTCAGGTAATGCAACGGTTAATTGATCGGGGAGCAACGATTATTATCATTACTCATGATGTCAACTTAATGGTAAACGCTGATTATTTAATTGATTTGGGACCACGTGGGGGTAGAAATGGTGGACGGATTGTTGCCCAAGGTCATCCAACTAGCCTCATTCATAACCCGAAGAGCTTAACCACTCAGTATCTTGCAGAATTCGTTAGCCATTTCCAAAATTAAAACAACTCTCCAAGGAGGATTCCCTGACTTGGAGAGTTGTTTTAGTTATTCAGTTTCTAACCGTTTTTTATGTTCGTCATCGCTCTTTTTTACAATCAGGTAGATACCAATAAGGATTAGGATGCAAATGACGGCACTAATAATTCGTTTGAGACTACCCCGGAAGATCGCATCCCCACCAAAGGCATAGAGAAATGATGTTGGTGCCATTCCTACCAGAACCATTGCCATATATTGTCGGCGGTTGACGTTTAACTGAGCACCAGCGTAATTAACAAGGATACTGGGAATAACTGGGATCATAAAACCAATTGTCAGACCAATAAGGGGATGTTTTTGGTGCATTAATGATTTAATTAGTTTGTGTTGTTTAACCCTTTTTGAAAAATTAATTTTTCTGATCAAGCTCATTACAATACAGTTTCCAAGAACATTTCCCATCCAGTTAATAATAAAGCCAAAGAAGGGGCCGTAACAAAGTCCCGAAAGGATACAAATAACTGAATTTGAAAGGCCGGGAATAGAGTTTAAGACAGCGATTAAGCCAAGGAGAAGTAGAGAATTAGCGATCCCGTGGGCTCTAATCATGTGAAGGAGAATTTCTTTTTCGTGTGGTACGGGGTGGATTAGGACATCAATTTCTGGTTTATAGTTTTGATAAACAAAAATCACAATAATAATTGCTAAGAGAACTCCTAGGGCAATTAGCAATTTTTTGTTAAGAGTCTTTTTTTTCATTGTGTACTCTACTTTCTTAATAATTAAGGCCAGCATCTTTGAAGAGCTGAACGAGCGAATTACGCAAAAGCGGATCATGAGCGTAAATGTATGTGCCATACACGCCCCGCTTAAAAAGAACATTAAGAGAATTCATAATCATTCGTTCTTCAAGAGCTTTAATTTCTTGCGGATCCGTTAGATCATCGCGCTTTTTAAATGCTTCTGAATCGGTATATTTATCGAGATTAATTTGCAGCTTCTTGGTTCCGGGAATTTGACTAATTGGCGGACCAATGATAATTCCCGTATAGTTTAAATCAAAGCCTTGACAGGTATAAATCGAGCCAACCTCATTAATTGTTTGGGGGAGTTCAGCCCAAGGAGTGACCGTATAGTTATATTGATCCCAGGGTAACCTGAATTGTCCCTCTTTAATATAGTGCTTACCGCCGTCAAGGGTTGAAGGGTATCCGGAAGTCGATAAGATTCGTGAAAGGCCAACCTCATCATTTCGCTTAACAATTGCCTGACGCATTTTTTCCGCATCGTCATAAATCCGAAAGTCATAATTTTGACGACTATTCTTTGGAATTGCTGCAAGTTCATATTGATCTGTAAAGTGATTAAACCAGTCGATCAGCTGATCACTAGCGGTCATCCTAAATTGATGATGGAGATGGTACTCTTTATGAGGGTATTGGTGAGTGATTTTTTCAAGCCGTTCAGAAGTCCATAAACTCTTCATTCTTAGAACTTGATATTGATCGAAAACCAAAACAACGACTTTAGCCCGTTTTATAATCTCGACTAACTGATTATCGTGATAAAAATTATTGTAGTGATCAGCTTTCGATAATAGAAGATGAGCTTCGTCAATTACGGCAATATCAATATTTTGCTGTTTCTTATCTAACTGATTAATTAGCGAAGTGGGGCGGGTGAAGTCTTTTTTATAAAGTCCCTTAATTGGGCCGGCAATTTCGCGATAAACTTTTAGAATTTCTGGATGATTAACCAGAAAGTAATTTTTAGTTTTAAAAAATGGCGAAGTTGGATCCTGACGAGCTGCTAGTTGGAATCGTTCGAAGAGGTTTGATAAAACAACACTTTTTCCCGTTCCGGCATCACCATAAATCGTATAGATTGCAGGAAAGTCGTTTTTTAAATGCTTTGCCGCAAATTCAGTAATGGAATTAACTAATTTTTCCTGCTCAGTTGTTAAGGTTTTAAATGGCGATAGTTTTTCGGTAGCTTTATTGGTAAGCTGGTTCAACACACTCATCCCTCTTTTAATAATCATGCTTAATTTTAAATGAGGAAGCGGTATTCGTCAATTTTAGTAATGACGAATTTCTGTAGTGAACTTTAAAAAGTGTTAAAATAAAATAAATGTTTTAAATTATCTTTACAAAAAATATTAAATATCTAAATAAGCAACAAACGATTAGAAAGGGTGGCACAGATGAATCGACATCCAGATTACCTTCTAAACCGGGTTAATGAACCGGCTGATATTAAATCAATGTCTCTTGAACAGCTAAAGCAGTTAGCAACTGAAATGCGTCAGCTGGTTCTTGAGCGGGATGCAGCAATTGGGGGACACGTTGGCCCAAACCTTGGAATTATGGAAACAACGATTGCATATCATTATGTTTTTGATTCTCCTCACGACAAGGTTGTTTGGGATGTTTCTCACCAATGTTATCCGCATAAAATGTTAACCGGTAGAAAGATTGGCTTTATGGATCCAGATCATTATGAGGACATTTCTGGATATACTTCTCCTGAAGAAAGTGTCCATGACTTTTTTGAAATTGGACACACTTCGACATCCGTTTCTTTGGCAGTTGGCCTGGCACAAGCACGTGATTTAATGCATCCTGACTCCACTGATAATATCGTTGCCGTAATTGGTGATGGCTCGCTAAGCGGTGGATTAGCCTTTGAAGGATTGAATAATGCGGCTAAGCTCCATTCTAATTTGATTATTGTTGTTAACGATAATCAAATGGCAATCGATAAGGATCAGGGCGGTCTTTATCAAGGGTTGAAGGAATTACGTGATACTAATGGTAAGGCAGAGAATAACATTTTCAAATTTATGGGCTTAGACTATAAGTATGTTGCTGATGGTAATGACCTTCAAACAATGATCGATGCCTTTAAGGAAGTTAAGAATATTGATCACCCAATTGTCCTTCATGTTAATACCTTAAAGGGTAAGGGATATAAGCCAGCCGTTGAAGATAAGATGGATTGGCACTGGCAGCCACCATTTGATATTAAAACTGGTGAGGTTAAGAAGCAGGAAAGCACTGAAAACTATAGTGACGCAATCTTGACTGAGTTAGGTCATCAAATTGATGCCGGAGTACCGGTAGTTGCTCTAAATGCGGCTATTCCTGGTGTCTTTAACCTCAAGAAGTTCCAAGCTAAATATCCTGATCACTATTTTGATGTAGGCATTGCTGAACAGGACTCCATTACCACAGCAGTCGCCATGGCAACTGCTGGTGCACGCCCAGTTGTCTTTCAAAATAGTACGTTCCTTCAACGGGCATACGATCAATTGATCCATGATATGGCTCTTAATGATGCACCAGTAGTAATGATTGTCAGAGGTGGGACAATTGCGACGAATTCTGCTACTCACCAGGGAACGTTTGATATTTCAATGATTTCCAACTTACCAAACATTGAATATCTTGCCCCAACGAACGTTGAAGAATTGATTTCAATGTTAAAGTGGGCCCTTAGCCAAACCGAACAACCAGTGATAATTCGAGAACCTGAAAAGAAACTCCTTCACGGAAAAGTTAGTCAGGATGATTACAGTGTTATTCATTATGACGTAGCGCGTGAAGGTAGTGAAGTTGCTATTATGGCTGTTGGTGACTTTTGGCAATTAGGACTTGATGTCCGTGATCAACTGCAAAAGAAGTTAAATATTAACGCAACTTTGATTAACCCGAAGTCCTTAACCGGAATTGATCAAAGTTATCTGCACCACCTTTCAGAAAATCATGATGTTGTTGTTACCTTGGAAGATGGTAACGTTAGCGGGGGCTTTGGTGAGACTATTTCTCGTTATTATGGACCTAAAGCAATGAAAGTCTTGAACTTCGGTGCTCCTCGTGAATTTGCTGATAACGTTCCACTAGAAGTCCTTTATGAGTGGTATCATTTAACACCAGATCAAATTGTTGATGACATTGAAAAGGTTATTCACGCCCTTTAAAATAAAATTTTTTTCGTGCAAAAAGAGATTCCTTCCGTATTGGTATTATGTAAGCCAATTTGGGAGGAATTTTTTAATGAGTAATAAAAAATCAATTATTAAGCAATGTGTTGGGATTACTTCCGCAACAGTTCTAATGACAATGGCAGTTTCGGTTGGCACTGGTCACGGTGCAAGTCAGAAACCAAGTCAAATCACCAGTAGCCAGCAGCTAGACAATCAGAATGAGATTCGTCAAATTACGAGGATCATTAAAATTGATGATCCTTATAAGGGGATGCAGACGGTTAAGCAGACGGTCACTTTTAAAAGGATTGCTAATAATTGGCAACCACAGGCACCTAGTATTTGGCCGTCATTTTTTACACCAAATTATGACGATTTTGAACCAAGTATTCTGCAGGTGCAAGCACATCCAGTATCAGCAGATGATTCTGATCAAACCATTTCAGTAACATATCATCAATATAAGATTACAGATCGGGAACGGTTAGTTGAAGCTCGACCATCATTTTATGGCTATGATGAAAACTTTAAATTTACGGGAAAGGTTTTGAATACTACGACACTTAAGGTTGGTCAATGGTATGATGTTCCTCCTGCACCAAAGGGATTTGAATATTGTTTTCCTGAGTCAGTGCCAAAGCGCCTTAAGCTATACCAAAGTAGACAAGAACCATTTAAACTTGTAATTCGGCCGCTTCAAAAGCTTAACGAACAACCAGGAGGAAAAAAGTACGATCAGGAAGCAACAAACAATGAACAACTAATCACTCAGCCAGAAGAAAAGAAGTTGGTAACCACTGGAAGCCAAACGGAATTACTAACTAGTAATGATAGTGAAACGCAAACAACCGTAGCTCAACAACAAGATCAGGGACAGCAGACAGCTCCTCCAAGCAGTAAGGATGAAGAGACTCAAAGTAAGCAGTTGGGAAAAGATACTGAAAGCCAAACGGATAACCATGAAATTAGTACCAGTGATACTCAAACTGAGGAAGTTAACGTTGAACAGCAAGAAAGTCAAACTGATGAAGTGCAAAAAAATGATCATGCTACCCAAACAGAGTTAGTGGATGAAAAACAACCGAACCAGAGTAGAATTGAGGAAAAGGTTGATCCGGTGTCACAAGTTGCCTTAATGGGGGATGACCATCGCCCTAATCATGCTAAACATGAAAGTAAAAATAATGCTAATAAGGTAGCCAAAGAAACCCAGACAGAAGCAGTTCTGCGTCCTAATTCAGAATCCCAGAAAGAACAAGAAACCCAAACAACAGAAGCCAAACCGGAAACTGATAACCAGCAAGTGGCAGAATCGACGCAACATGATGTCCAAACACCTCGCAACCAGCAATCTGACAATGAAGAAACGTCAATGAGAGATGCGGATATTCAAAAAATTCTTGATCAAGATTCAGCTTCTTTAAGAGAATTAGGCAGTAGCAAGAATAAGGATAAACGACAAAAAACAAGTCTGCCACAAACCGGGAACCAGACAGATAATCGAACAACATTTGTTGGGTTAGTAATCACTGGACTAGTTACCATTATTACAATGCTTTTCTGGAAGCAACGAAGGAAAGAATAA
>CAMLUN010000013.1 GCA_946487795.1 uncultured Lactobacillus sp.
ACGGTGGTGTGAGAGGTCGATAATTGAACTAATCAATTATCTCCTACTCGATTTTAAAATTTCTGTTTAATAAAATTTACGTAAATTTTACCTCTCCTCTTGCTATCTCAATTATGAAAGCGCTATACTTTAGATGTTGTAGATAGTAACGAGGAGGGATTTATCAATGGATGCAGATATCAAATGGCTTGATGAACCGGAAACATTCCGCGTTAATCAATTGCCAGCTCATAGTGACCATTATTATTACGGTAACTATGATGAATGGCGGCATAATAATAGTCGTTTTGCGCAAAACTTGGATGGGCAATGGCAATTTAACTTTGCTGAAAACCCGCGTGAACGCGAAGAAGATTTTTATAAGACAGATTATGATAGCAGCAGTTTTGGAACAATCGAAGTTCCTAGTGAGATTGAACTAAATAATTACGCCCAAAATAATTACATTAACACTTTGATTCCGTGGGAAGGTAAGATTTACCGTCGTCCTGCATATGCCCTTAGTCTTGATGATACGCAAGAAGGATCATTTAGTGATGGGGATGATAATACTGTTGGCGAATACTTAAAACATTTTGACCTTGATTCTTCCTTACGGGGAAAGCAGGTTCGCATCCGGTTTGACGGTGTTGAGCGTGCCATGTATGTTTGGCTTAATGGTCACTTTATTGGTTACGCTGAAGACAGTTTTACCCCCTCTGAATTTGACCTGACTCCTTACATTCAAGATGAAGGTAATGTTTTGGCTGTGGAAGTTTTCAAGCATAGTACCGCCTCGTGGATTGAGGATCAAGATATGTTCCGTTTTTCTGGAATTTTCCGGAGTGTAAACCTATTAGCCCAACCACTTGTTCATGTTGAAGACCTTAATATTCGGCCAATTGTTACTGATAATTATCAGGACGGTATTTTTAATGTTGACCTTCAACTTCACGGTGAAAAGACCGGGAACGTTAATGTGCGGGTTATCGACAATGATGGTAATACGCTCGTCAATGAAACACACCCTGTTGACTCCACGGTAGAAGTTCGGGATCAATTTTTAGAAAATGTTCACTTATGGGATAACCATGATCCTTACCTCTATCAATTGTTGATTGAAATTCGTGATGACGAAGGTAATTTGGTCGAACTCGTTCCATACCGCTTTGGTTTTCGTCGAATTGAAATTAATAAAGATCATGTTGTCTTATTGAATGGTCAACGGCTAATTATCAATGGTGTTAACCGTCACGAATGGAATGCTAAACGTGGCCGTGCGATCACGATGGATGATATGACGAGTGATATTCAAACCTTTAAGGAAAATAATATTAATGCCGTTCGGACGTGTCACTATCCAGACCAAATTCCGTGGTATTACCTTTGTGATGATAACGGAATTTACATGATGGCCGAAAATAATCTGGAATCCCACGCTACCTGGCAGAAGATGGGAGCAATTGAACCATCATATAACGTCCCTGGTTCAGTTCCTCAATGGCGTGACGTAGTAGTAGATCGGGCACGGACTAACTATGAAACATTTAAGAACCACCCGTCGATTTTATTCTGGTCTTTAGGTAATGAATCATATGCTGGCGATAATATTGTCAAAATGAATGAATTCTATAAGAAGCATGATGACAGTCGGCTTGTTCACTATGAAGGAGTTTGTCATACTCCTGAATACCGTGATCGGATCTCAGACGTTGAAAGCTGGATGTACTTACCACCTAAAGAAGTTGAGGAGTACTTGAAGAACAATCCAGACAAGCCATTTATGGAATGTGAGTACATGCATGATATGGGGAACTCTGATGGTGGAATGGGTTCGTACATTTCTTTACTTGATAAATACCCACAATACTTTGGTGGCTTCATTTGGGACTTTATTGATCAAGCCCTCCTTGTTAAGGATCCGGTAAGTGGGCAAGAAGTGATGCGCTATGGTGGTGATTTCGATGATCGTCACTCAGATTACGAATTCGCGGGAGATGGCTTGATGTTTGCTGATCGGACACCGAAGCCAGCAATGCAGGAGGTAAGATACTACTATGGCTTACACAAATAAATTACGCATGATATATGGTGATGCGACATTAGGACTTAGGGGTGACGGCTTTCATTATATTTTTAGCTATGAGCGTGGTGGACTAGAATCGCTTAAGCTAAACGGTAAAGAATGGCTATATCGTGAACCAATGCCGACGTTTTGGCGGGCAACCACTGATAATGACCGAGGAAGCGGCTTTAATATTCGGTCTGCTCAGTGGTTAGCAGCGGACACTTTTCATAAGTGTGTTGCGATTGACCTGACAGTTGATAATCAACACTTTGCCGAATTACCTATTGCGCCGATAACCAATGAATTTAGTGATCCGGTATCTGCTGAGAATGTCAAGATTAAGTATACTTTTGAGACGCTAACAGTTCCGGCTACGCAAGTCACTGTAACTTATGAGGTTAACGGACAAGGTGAGATTAAAGTGACAATGCACTACTACGGTCATAAAGACTTACCTGGTCTGCCAGTAGTAGGAATGCGTTTTATCATGCCAACCGTTGCTACCGGCTTTGACTATCAAGGATTATCCGGTGAAACTTACCCGGACCGGATGGCAGGAGCGACTGAGGGTACCTTCCATGTTGACGGCTTACCAGTTACTAAGTATCTAGTCCCTCAGGAAAATGGAATGCACATGGATACTCATGCATTAACAATTACCCGCGATTCCACCCAAAATAATGCTGATCATTCTCGGGAACCATTTAGCTTAACTATTAAACAAGACGAGCAACCATTTGCCTTCAGTTGTTTACCATATACAGCGGAGGAATTAGAAAATGCAACACACATCGAAGAGCTCCCACTCGCACGACGAACTGTTCTCGTTATTGCGGGGGCCGTTCGAGGTGTTGGGGGAATTGATAGCTGGGGAGCAGATGTTGAAGAACAGTATCATATTCCTGCCGACCGTGATGTTGAGTTTTCGTTTGTATTGAATACAAAATAAGAGGTTGGATTATATTCCATGCCGCTATGTTCGTAAAAAGTTGTATAACAAAGGTCTCTAACACCCGGTAAATCCGAACGTTAGAGACCTTTTTGTTTTAATTAATTTGTCTAGCTGCAATCCCTTGGAAGTATTTCTTAATATGAGTACAGAAATAATAAAGGCCATAAATTGCAAGTATGCTAAGACCAACTAATGAGATCACTAATAAGGCGGTGAACCATTTAGCTTGCTTAAAGTAGAGGGTAACGGTATTTTTCCCTTTACGTTGCTGAACGTAAGGGGCACCAACCGAGGATCGCTGATAGTGGCGAAGTAGATGAGCATTAGCCGTTAATTGTGATTCATGATACGTAATAATTGGCAACCGAACTTTTCCCGCTTTTCCTGCTTCCCATGATAATTGCAATCCTCCATGCGGCAAGACAGTATGAGGATATTTATGGGCTTCATTAATAATTTGCCCTTCGTAAGCGTAAGAACGAACATATTTTTGATTCATGTACTTCTTAGGAATCGGCAAATAGTCAGGACTTCTCTTCTCAACCATCGTTAACAATTGACCAGGGTAAAGATCATGAACGGAATGTCGCAGTGCGGCCTTATTTTCACTTACGCGGGTAATCGCGCTAAAACTATTAAGAACAATTTCTGAGTCATAGCGGGCTGCACGTTTATAAACATCAATTGTTGTAGGAGTAAAGACCAGAAAAACCATTAGCAAGAGGATACCGGTGATTAATTGATTTCGTAAGTCAATCTCTTGCGCTTTTTTATCAAGGGTTGTAGCGCTGATCCCAACTCCTGCGAGTAAGAGGGGAAAGGCAATGATTGTCAATCGGTTAGGAAACTGCAAAGTGTGTCCAAGTGCAGGGACCACATCTTGGAAAAAGGACCAAGGAGTAAGGGAAGAACTAAGCAGGAGGACCAAAGAACCAAGTAACGTCAGGACTGTATTAGTAAGCGATTTTTTGAAGGTGAATAATACGTAAATGAGTTGAAGGATAAAGAGAAGCCACATTGCGTAGATTAGATAATCGCGTGTACTGCTAAACATTGAAGGCAGTAGCACATTATCGGCGAGGCTAAAATCGGCAGGATGGGCAATATTATTATGGAGGTTAAGCATTAATAAGGCTCCCCAAACATTAGCCGTTAAAATAATAGTTCCGCCGACTGCCTTCAGCGTTTCGATCCACATTTTCTTACGGTTAGTCGTTATAATTAACCCAATAATAAAGAACGGTGTTAGTGTAATCACAAAAAATAAAGAACTTAGCATATGGATCTGAATGATAATCGTCATCAGGGTCATCAATTGTAGCCAGTTGACTGGTCGTTGGTGATCCTGAATCATGCGTACGCCGCAAATTACCATATAAGGAGCCAGAGCAGCTCCCCAGGCATTCATGTTCTGTGCTAATTCCCATCGTGGAAGCCACCCAATGTTCATATAGATTAGGGCACAGATAATTGCAAATGTCCGTTTACTATGAACGCGGATGCTAAGTTGATACATACCGATTCCACCTAATAGATAGACGATAAAGGTAGTGACGATCTGATATTGATACCAAGTTCCTACTAAGCCGAGAATAGCCCCATTTAAATATGCAAAGAGGGGGCCATAAACGGCATTGATGATGCGGCCACTTTGTTGAAAACTATAATTACTTTGAAAATAGCTAAAATTAAGCTGTTGAATTTGCTTAGCGGCATCGTAAAAACGGTTAAAGTGAAAAATGGAGTCCGTCCCTAAAATAACTCCATGTGATACAAACTGGGGGAACATGATTAAATAGGCCATTGCAGCGATGGCACAGTATGGAAGCCCCCAATTAATTAGATTAGCAATTTTAGATTTCATAAAATTGAGAATTAAACCAAATCAGTTTAATTTTTCCTTTCCTCAAATACTTACCTTAATAATTATACGGCAGAAAAGTCGACTGTAAAATAACCTTCTGCAGCTAGTTTAATTGTTAAGCACTAGTAAAATGCGCTATTATAAGATAGTGGCAAAGGGGAGTGAAAAAATGGCAGAATTAGTAATTGTACGTCATGGGCAAAGCCAAGCTAACCGTGATAATATTTTTACTGGCTGGACTGATGTTCCGTTGACTCCTAAAGGAATTGAACAGGGTGAATTAGTCGGCAAGGAATTGCTAAGACTGGGTATCCAATTTAGTGATGCATATACGTCTTACATGGAACGGGCAATCATGACGACTAATATTATCCTAGAAGAAATTAATCAGTTATATATTCCTGTCCATAAAACGTGGCGACTAAACGAACGTCATTATGGGGCATTGAGTGGCCGGAACAAAGATGAAGTGAAGAAAGAGATTGGTGCAGAACAGCTTCATAAATGGCGGCGTGGTTTTAAAGATTTGCCACCACAATTAAAAGAGCGTCAGCATGATCGCCGCTATGATCGCTTAGGAGTTAAGATTCCGCTTAGTGAGAGTTTAGAAATGACGCTCCAACGACTCCTCCCATATTGGCAAGACCATATTGCGCCTCGTTTGATTGATGGACATAATCAGTTAATTGTTGCCCATGGTAGTTCTTTGCGGGCACTAATTAAATATTTAGATGGTATTTCAGATAACGATATTGATAAAGTGGAAGTTCCAAATGGCAAGCCAATTTTATATCGCTTTGGTGATCACCTTAATGTCATTAAAAAGACTTTTATAACAATGGATGGTGAAATTGATGACAATACACGAATTAGCAAATAACCCAACGTTAAGCGGCCAAGTACGCTTGATTGAAAATATTGTTTATGGTGCGATGGATGGTGAGGCATTACATATGTCGATCTTAGCACCGTGGACGCAACGTTTCCCAAAACAATATCAAACTGAACCTCGGCCATTGATTGTCTTTGTTCAAGGAAGCTCGTGGCGAACCCCAAAAATGGGAGAAGAAATTCCACAACTGGTTCAATTTGTTCAGGCCGGTTATATTGTAGCGACTGTTCAACACCGTAGTTCAATTGATGGTCACTCATTTCCTGCGTTTTTGCAAGATGTTAAGACAGCCATTCGTTTCTTACGGGCCAATGCGCAAAAATATGCAATTGATCCGCAACAGGTTGCAATTTGGGGTACTTCCTCTGGAGCCAATGCGGCAATGCTAGTCGGCTTAACGGGTGATGATCCGCGCTATAAAGTTGACCTTTATCAAGACGAATCGGATGCAGTAGATGCGGTGGTTAGTTGTTTTGCACCAATGGACGTGGAGAAGACGTTTGAGTATGATGCTAATGTTCCAGGAAATAAGTTACTGCAATATTGCTTATTGGGGCCTGATGTATCAAAGTGGCCAGAAATTGAAAAGCAAATGAGTCCCCTATATCAAGTCAAAGATGGGCAAAACTATCCACCATTTTTATTGTTCCACGGAGATGCTGATAAAGTTGTTCCATATGAACAAATGGAAAAAATGTATATGCGGTTGAAGGATAATGGAAATTCTGTTGAAGCGTACCGGGTTAAGGGTGCGAACCATGAACGAGATTTCTGGAGTCCAACAATTTATAACATTGTGCAGAAGTTTCTTGACGATCAATTTAAATAAATTTTAATAATTGTATTGACAACTTATTTTTTATAAGTTATGATTTTGACATACTAAGTTAGGAGGAACACGTCATGTTTAACAAACAATTAATTAGCGCTACTGTTTGTTGTTGTGGATCGCGTCTTATGCGACCCACAGTTTGGCGTGCTTACTTTTAGTTGAGTAACTGCTAACGTAATCGGGAATAAATGCATAAGGCGCAAATTCAAGTGAGAAGTTCTTGAGTTTGTGCCTTTTTTGTATTCGTTTTTGCATTCTAAAGGAGATAGATATTATGAAATTCAACACACAATTAATTCATGGCGGTAATAGTGAAGATCCAACCACTGGTGCCGTTTCAACACCAATCTACCGTTCATCAACATTCCACCAACACGTTCTTGGTGGTGAACCTAAATGGGAATATTCTCGAACAGGAAATCCAACACGTGCATCTCTTGAAAAATTAATCGCAGAGCTTGAACATGGGACAGCCGGCTTTGCATTTGCTTCTGGATCTGCTGCTATTCATGCTACTTTTTCTTTATTCTCTCAAGGCGATCATTTTGTAGTTGGTAGTGATGTATACGGGGGAACATTCCGGTTAATCAACAAGGTATTAAAACGCTTTGGCCTTGAATTTACTGTTGTTGACATGCAAGACCTTGAAGCAGTTGAAAATGCAATTCAAGATAATACCGTTGCAGTTTATTTTGAAACGCCAACTAATCCGCTCTTGCAAATCGCTGATATTAAAGCAATTGCTGATATCGCAAAAAAGCATGGAATGAAGACAATTGTTGATAATACCTTTGCTACTCCTTATAACCAACAACCGTTAACTCTTGGGGCAGATATTGTTGTTCACTCCGCAACCAAATATTTAGGCGGTCATAGTGATGTTGTTGCCGGATTAGCAGTTACTAACGATGATGAGATTGCTGAACAATTAGCATTCCTGCAAAACTCAATCGGTAGTACACTTGGCCCTGATGATAGTTGGCTATTACAACGGGGAATGAAA
Organism: uncultured Lactobacillus sp.; assembly: GCA_946487795.1. Taxonomy (GTDB): domain Bacteria; phylum Bacillota; class Bacilli; order Lactobacillales; family Lactobacillaceae; genus Limosilactobacillus; species Limosilactobacillus kinnaridis. Next base: position 7,591 of record CAMLUN010000013.1, read on the forward strand.
ACTCTCGGTGCGCGGATGCGAGCTCACCAAGAAAATGCGAATGAAGTTATTAATTTCCTCCAAAACGATGACCATATTGGAAAAATTTATTATCCAGGCTTAAAAGATTTTCCTGGTCATGAGATTGCGGCTAAGCAAATGCGGAACTTTGGAGCAATGATCTCCTTTGAACTTAAGGATGGTTTAGATGCGAAGAAGTTTGTTGAAAGTCTACAATTAATTGATCTTGCGGAAAGTTTGGGAGGAATTGAAAGCTTGATTGAAGTTCCAGCTGTCATGACCCATGGATCTATTCCCCGGGAAGTAAGATTAGAAAACGGAATTAAAGATGAGTTGATTCGTCTTTCAGTGGGAATTGAGGACCCTGAAGATATTATTGCTGACTTGCAACAAGCACTTGAAAAATTAGATTAATTATAGAAGAAGGGAAACTGTGACTTATGTGGGAAATTATCAAGACATCTTTACCACAACTCTTAGCAGCGGGATTTAAATATACGATTCCGTTAGCGATTATTTCATTTTTCTTTGGACTGATTATTGCACTAGTAACAGCTTTAATTCGTCTTTCTCGTCAACGTGGTGCATTCATGATTCTTAAATGGATTGCTAGTTTTTATGTCTGGCTTTTTCGGTCAACACCGCTGTTGGTTCAATTATTTATTGTATTCTTTGGACTGCCATATCTGAGAATTAAGGGAGTCCTACCGCATGGAATAAAATTAGAACCATTTACAGCCGGCATTATTACATTTTCACTTAATACCGGTGCTTATGCTTCAGAAACAATTCGGGCAGCGATAAGTTCAGTTCCAACTGGGCAATGGGAAGCGGGCGCAGCAATCGGAATGACGCGGTTGCAAATCTTATGGCGAATTATTTTACCACAAGCCTTAAGAGTAGCTTTACCGCCCTTATCAAACAGTTTTATAAGTTTGGTCAAGGACACCTCATTGGCTGCTTCAATTACAATTATGGAAATGTTTGCTGTTAGTCAACAGATTGCGGCCGAAAACTATCAACCATTGCTTATGTATACTTTGGTAGCTATGGTTTATGCGGTCTTTACGACAATCTTATCTTATTTCCAAGGATATCTTGAGCGGGTAGTAGACCGTCAAGTAAATGCAAATAATAGGTGAGAAAAATGAAATTAACAAATATTAATAAAAGTTTTGGTAATAAAAATGTCTTGAAAAATACCACGTTAGAGTTTCCTGCAGGTAAAACAACAGTAATGGTTGGTCCATCTGGATCTGGTAAATCAACAATTCTCCGCTCACTTAACTTACTGGTAATGCCAGAGAGCGGCCAGTATGATTTTGATGATCATCATTTGGATTTTAGTCAAAAAGTAAGCAATAAAGATAAGTTGGCAATTCGTCAAGAAACAGGGATGGTTTTCCAAGACTACAATCTTTTCCCTAATAAAACTGTCCTTGGTAACATTATTGAAGGACCAACACAGGTTTTGAAACAGGCGAAAAAGGAAGCAATTGCAAACGCGCATAATTTACTTGCTAAAGTGGGCTTAGCAGATTACGGAGATGCCTATCCGAATGAATTATCTGGCGGACAGGCACAGCGGGTGGCGATTGCTCGGGCACTGGCAATGTCACCAAAGTATATCTTACTGGATGAACCGACTTCTGCCCTTGATCCGGAATTAGAGCTTAGTGTATTGAAGGTCCTGTTGCAATTAGCTGAAGAAAAACAATCAATGGTAATTGTTACTCATAACATGGTCTTTGCGAAACATGTTGCGGATAAGATTATTTTTGTCGAGAACGGCGAAATTTTATATGATGGTACTCCAGACGAGTTTTTTGCTCCAGATAATCCAAACAAACGAATTAAAAACTTTATCGCCTCGATGACAATGGAAAATTTAAAATAAAGGAAGTTTAGAATAATGAAATTTTGGAAGAAAGCACTATTAACAATTGCAGCCTTAACAGTCAGTACCTCTGCAGGAATCACAAGTGTTTCTGCTGCTTCATCAGCTGTTAATTCAGAATTAGTTCATAAGGGAGAATTGACAATTGGCCTTGAGGGAACTTACTCCCCGTACTCTTACCGTAAAAATAACAAATTAACTGGCTTTGAAGTAGACCTTGGTAAAGCAGTTGCTAAAAAGATGGGCTTAAAAGCTAACTTTGTACCAACTAAATGGGATTCACTAATTGCCGGTCTTGGTTCAGGTAAGTTTGATGTAGTAATGAACAACATTACACAGACACCAGAACGAGCCAAGCAATATAATTTCTCTACTCCATATATCAAGTCACGGTTTGCATTAATTGTTCCTACTGATAGTAATATCAAGAGCTTGAAGGATATTAAAGGCAAGAAGATTATTGCTGGGACAGGAACTAATAATGCGAATGTGGTTAAAAAATATAAAGGCAGCCTTACACCAAATGGCGATTTTGCTAGTTCCTTAGATATGATCAAGCAAGGTCGGGCTGCCGGGACGGTTAACTCCCGTGAAGCTTGGTACGCTTACAGTAAGAAGAACAGTACTAAGGGTCTTAAGATGATTGATGTTTCTAGTGAACAAGATCCAGCTAAGATTTCAGCACTTTTTAACAAGAAAGATACTGCTATTCAATCTTCCTACAACAAGGCACTTAAGGAACTTCAACAAGATGGAACAGTCAAGAAGCTATCTGAAAAGTACTTCGGTGCAGATATTACTGAATAATTAAAAAAGATCTCCAACGTCTGTGTGTTACAGTGTTAGAGATCTTTTTTGAAGGGACTGTGACATAAGTTAGGTTACTTCCATAAAATACGAACAGCGCAGTACAACAATGGCCTTCAGCGTCCGGCAAAGTCGAACGCTGAAGGCCTATTGTTGCTTGCGGGGGCTCGAAAACGAAGTCACAAGTGACTTCTGTCTTGCTCCCTTTTCACAAATTAATGTTAAATTATTATGCTAAAGTTCCCATTGGATCCCAAGGCTTAAGAACGACTGGGCTCTTAGCGTAATCACGTTTAAGATCTTCGCTAAGGTACTTCTTATTAATAACGACTTGGTAGCAGTACTTGTCCATCCAATCGTCACTCATAACGAAGTAACCTTTATGGCCGACCTTGTTACCCCATGAGTTTTCAACTTTCCACTTGGTTGGCTTACCATCGACAAGGTCAACACCAGTGATAACCATTGCGTGATCCATCATGCTTTCACCATAATCAAGTGCTTCAGCTTTGGTCATTTCAAGATCAACGTCAAATAGTTTGTCGTAGTCATAGGTGTTAAGGGCCATAATCCCAAGTTTAGTTTCTGAATATTTAATAACATCTGAACCAAACCAAACACTTTCGCCATTCTTTAATTGTTCAATCGCAAGCTGCTTGAATTCATCCATTGGTAGGTTTAAGTGCTTGATTTCGCGGCCACCAACGACATTACCAAGCATATCGATGGTGTAAGTTTGGTGGTACTTCTTATCAGCAGTTGGTGCTTGGATGATTGAAATATAATTATCAAGATTCCAGCCAACATACTTCTTGAAGAATTCTTGTGGGGTAAGGTTAGTATCGCGGTGGAATTCGTTGTCCTTCTTTGTCCGATATTCGAAGTCAAAGTGACTAACCGGTTCACCAAATGTGTAAGCAAGCATCCGGTAATTCTCGTTCAACATCTTACGGCGCGTTTCGTTAATTGCTTCTTCATTTGCATGATCTTCGTTAATCATCTTCCGCAAAATAACGGCATCGTGACGAAGCTTGTTGTTTAAAACTTCATCAATTCCCCGTGAGTTAGAAGAGTTAAATGATTCGGGCATTGCGGCTTTTGGCATAACCCCATACTTGCTGATAAGGGCGCAAAGCATATCCCATTGACCACCATCATTTTGTGGCTCGTTCATTAACCATGAAACTTTTCGACTGTCGGTAGGCTTTTTAGCAGTCTTAATTACGTTTTGGTAGAAGTAATTAGATTTTTCAAACTTGTCCCAGAAGAACTGGTAAGCTTGGGAAAGTTCAAAATTATCAGGCAAGTTAAACTTTTGCTGTATATCATGACGCATTGTGTTGAGTGCTGCAAACATCCAACAACGACCGGATTGTTTTTGATCAGCAACGTCCCCGGTTTTGAGGTCAATGGAGAAATGAGGAGTATTATCAGCAATTGAATGCCAATTAAAGCTGGCATTCCGTACCCCGTTTTTGGTAACAGTATTTTCTAAGACACTGCTGTTAGGGTGATGACGGTAGTTTTTATGAAAACTAGCGATATCTTCTTTATTAATTGAAAAGCTCATTTGCAATATCTCCTTTGTAATAGATTGAATTAACGGGCGTGCAATACCTTTGGACCTTCTGGAGTACCAACAATTACGTCGTTAACTCGATTTAAGAATAAACCAGTTTCAACAATTCCAACCATGTGGATCAATTCGTCAGCTAAGGCCTTAGGATCATCAATTTCGCCAAGATGAAGGTCAATAATATAGTTATTTTCATCAGTACGGAACTTTTCATCTCCATCCATCCGCCAAGTTGGCTTGTAGCCTTTCTTTTCAAGACGGTCAAAGACATGTTGAGAACCGAATGGAATTACTTCAACAGGAAGGGGGAAAGCGCCAAGTTTGTGGACGAGTTTGCTTTCATCGACAATCCACATTACTTTATTTGAGACATTGGCAACGATCTTTTCCCAAAGGAGGGCGCCACCGCCACCTTTGATTCCTTGGAAGTCATCACTGATTTCATCTGCCCCGTCAATAGTTAAATCGATGTGGTCAACGTCATCAATATCTTTAATTGTAATTCCGAGGTCGCGTGCTTGTTTAGCAGTTCGGTTTGAAGTTGTTACACCGATAATGTCTTTGATTTTACCTTCTTGGACTTGCTTACCAAGTTCATCAACCATATATTTAACAGTCGATCCAGTTCCGAGACCGACGATCATCCCGGATTTAATGTACTTAACTGATTCCTTACCTGTTTGTTCTTTTAATGCATTTTGATCCATTAATATTCCTCCTAATTAAAGCGATCTGCAACTGGCAATAGTTGCTGATATTCTGGATGTAGTTTGAATTGCGCTACCGCATATGGACACATGAGCTTGACGATATATTGCTCTTTTGTTGCATAATCCACAAATTGACGCACTAGTTCAGCTGCAATTCCTTGCCCACGGTAAGTTGGTTGCACAAAAACGCGTTCAACGACAACGTGATCATTTGTATCAGGAACTTTTGGAAAACTGATCTCGCCAACTAAGGGTTCTTGATCGTCAAAAGCAATGATCCGCTGACCATCAACTCGATATTGCATATAAACACATCCTTTCATAATAATTTTCGATAAACTGCTTTTAAAAGTCAAGTTATCAAAGCGATACCATTAACTTATTATCTAGCATATAATAGTATACTGGAATAATTAAGAATAAAACACTATGAGGTGAACGTAATGAAACGTGGATTTAAGATTGTTTCTAGTAAGAAAGACCAAGATATACATTTACCCCAACGCCAAACAACACGGGCGGCCGGATATGATTTTGAGGCATCGGAAGATTTCGTTCTGCCATCAATTTGGAAAGGCAATTTCTTAAAGGCGCTTTGGCAAATTCATCAACAAAAAAAGCTAACTGATGAAGAGTTTAAGGCTGCTGATTCCTGCTTAAAGCCATACTTAGTACCCACCGGCATCAAAGCCTATATGCAACCTGATGAATTTCTCTTATTAGCTAATCGGTCAAGTGGTCCTTTTAAACGGCGCCTGATTTTACCAAATGGAATCGGCATTGTGGATGCAGACTATTATGATAATGATAGTAATGAAGGGGAAATTTTCTTCCAGCTTATTAACTACGGGTTACGAGATTATCATATAAAAAAGGGAGAACGGATCGGTCAGGGGATTTTTATGCCTTATTTAACTGCTGATAGTGAAGAGCAACCAACCGCTAAACGGACTGGCGGCTTCGGTTCAACAAAAGAATAAATAAACTTAGAGAGGAATTAAAGCGATGGCAAAAATTCGAACACAATATGTTTGCCAAAACTGTGGTTACAACTCACCACGCTACTTAGGCCGGTGTCCAAATTGTGGTGAGTGGAATACTTTAGTGGAAGAACAGGTAGAGACCAGTTCTGCACCAACCAAAAAAGCAACTACCACCTTAACCGGCTTAGTTGCCAAACCACAGAAAATTAATGAGATTAATAGTACAGAGACTCCCCGTGTTAAAACAAAATTGAATGAGTTAAATCGCGTTTTAGGTGGAGGAATCGTTCCCGGATCACTAATTCTAATTGGAGGTGATCCGGGAATCGGAAAATCGACCCTCCTTTTACAAGTTTCCGGACAATTAAGTGATGAGCATCACCGGGTTTTATATGTGTCTGGAGAAGAAAGTGGGACACAAATTAAAATGCGGGCGGAACGATTAAAAGTTGCTGGGGATGACTTTTATGTATATCCAGAAACGAATATGGATAGTATTCGGGATACTATTCGTGACCTCAAGCCAGAGTATGTCGTGATTGACTCGGTACAAACGATGCAGGCGACTGATGTAAGTTCAGCAATTGGTAGTGTATCGCAAATTCGTGAAGTTACCGCCCAGTTAATGCAAATTGCTAAAAGTAATAACATTACGATTTTTGTCGTTGGACATGTGACAAAGGGCGGTGCAATCGCTGGTCCAAAGATCTTGGAGCACATGGTTGATACAGTCTTGTATTTTGAAGGAGACCTGCACCATACATATCGTATTTTGCGATCAGTGAAAAATCGATTTGGTTCAACTAACGAGCTTGGTATTTTTGAAATGCATACAAATGGGCTGACGGAAGTAAAAAATCCATCAGAAATCTTTTTAGAGGAACGATTACATGATGCAACCGGTTCAGCGGTGGTTGTTTCATTAGAAGGAACGCGACCAATTTTGGTTGAAATTCAAGCGCTGGTAACACCGACCGTTTATGGGAATGCACAGCGAACTGCTACCGGTTTGAGCCGAAACCGAGTATCATTGATAATGGCGGTATTAGAGAAACGTGCTAACCTAATGCTTCAAAATCAAGATGCTTACTTAAAAGCAGCTGGGGGCGTTAAGTTAGATGAGCCAGCAATTGATTTGGCAATTGCAGTAAGTATTGCCTCCAATTATCGGGATAAAGGAACCAAGCCCACCGATGCATTTGTCGGTGAAGTAGGTTTGACTGGGGAAATTCGCCGGGTAAACCGCATTGAACAGCGGGTTGCTGAAGCAGAAAAACTTGGCTTTAAACGAATCTTTATTCCCAAAAATAATTTAAAGGGTTGGAAACCGTCAACTAATATTCAAGTAGTCGGTGTCTCAACGCTTAAAGAGGCGTTATATTTAGCGCTGGGGTAAAATAAATAATTGAAAGGATGAAGCAAATGCGGCGTAGAATGATTACTCTCATTTATATTCTAGTTGGCGCGGCAGTGGGATTTTACTATTTGCCATTATTATGGGGGATTTTGAACATCGCTCTTAATCCGGCATTATTAGTATTTATCGACATTATTATTGGTGCACTTATTTTCTGGCTATTATCCCTCCCATTGGTTAGCGGCACTGAAAAGTTGATCCAGCGAATCGAAAAAGAACTAACCAAGCGTAGTCCTGTATACCTTTTCTTTGGGACTTTATTAACGATTATTGGCTTAGTTTTAGCAGTTCTTATTTCGATTCCATTGTGGAGAACGAGGATTCCGGTAATTAATAATATTCTGCCGATCCTTCTAATGATTGTCTTTAGTTATTTTGGTTTTCGAATTGGTACGACGCGGTTAGATGATTGGCGTAAAGCATTTACCCATGCCAAAAGTAGTAAAACCGATGGTGGTAATGTGATTGAACGGCAAGATGATAATTATCACCATTATAAAATCCTAGATACAAATATTCTGATTGATGGACGCATTTATGATTTAGTCAAAACGGGTTTTCTAGAGGGAACATTACTGGTTCCTAACTTTGTTTTATATGAATTGCAATATATCGCTGATTCTGGCGAAAGTATTAAGCGTGTTCGTGGGCGCCGTGGCCTTGATATTTTAAACAAGTTACGGAAAGAAAAAATTGTTCCAATCGAAATGTATGATGGAGACTTTGAAGATATTCCAGAGGTTGATAGTAAATTAATTGCCCTCGCTAAAGAAGTCAATGGGGTAATTGTGACAAATGATTATAACCTTAATAAAGTAATTCAATTCCAAAATGTTCAAGTATTGAATATTAATAACTTAGCGAAATCATTACGACCACGAGTTATTCCGGGCGAAACGATGACGGTTGTTGTTGTGAAAAAAGGAACTGAACGACAACAGGGTGTTGCTTATCTTGACGATGGAACGATGGTGGTTGTTGAAGATGGGCGTTACTTTATGGATAAACAAATTGAAGTTGAAGTAACTAGTGCTCTTCAAACAGACGCTGGTCGAATGATCTTTGCTCGTCCGCTTCATTCACAACGAGGAATTGACGAGCATACGGATACGGAACATAAAGAAAACCGAAATAATAAAGATAAGAAAAAATAACAAAGAATGGCTGTGAAGAAGAAATAGAGTTTTCTTGCTTCCGGCTATTTTTTAAAACAAAAAAAGAAGCAGCTCGGGAAAAAGCTGCTTCTTAGGGAGTATTACGATAATCTTGGGGGAGATTTCGTAAAAAAGAAAATATTTTTTTCGGTTACTATTGGGAGGAGTAATTGAAAAATAATAGGTTTCATTGATGTAGTAAAGTTCATCTTTACTACGATATATATAATAGCAGTAGAATGTGAAGAAAGTATGACCAAATGTTAAATAATTTTTTGGATACAAATTAATATTATCAGAAATGCTATTCTAATACGGAATGTGGTAAGATTAACTGTACAAATTAATTCTTTATTAATGATTTTTAAGGAGCGGATAGACATGCTAACAATTTACAATACGTTAACAAGAAAAAAAGAAGAATTTAAGCCATTGCATCCAGGCGTTGTTAACATGTATGTCTGTGGTCCGACGGTTTATAATTACATTCATATTGGAAATGCGCGCAGTGCGATTGCCTTTGATACAGTCCGACGTTACTTTGAATTTAAAGGGTATAAAGTAAATTATGTTTCTAACTTTACAGACGTTGACGATAAAATGATTAAGGCGGCTGCCGAGCAAGGGATTACCGTTCCACAATTAGCAGAGAAGTATATCAATGCTTTTATGGAAGATACCGCAGCAATTAATATTGAGCCGGCTACTCTTCATCCCCGGGCAACGGAAAACATTACCGAGATCATTAAGTTCGTGCAAGGATTAGTAGAAAAAGGATATGCCTACCCTAAAGATGGGGATGTTTATTATCGCGCACGAAAGTTTAACCACTATGGACAGCTTTCTGGACAATCACTTGATGATCTTGAAGTTGGGGCAAGTGAACATGTTAGTGCAGATGAGGTTAATAAGAAGGAAGATCCACTTGATTTTGCTTTATGGAAAGCAGCTAAGCCCGGCGAAATTAGTTGGGATTCACCATGGGGAAAAGGTCGTCCAGGATGGCATATCGAATGTTCAGTGATGTCTACTAAGTACTTGGGCAAGACAATTGATATTCATGCAGGGGGACAAGACCTTGAATTCCCTCACCATGAAAATGAGATTGCTCAAAGTGAAGCAGAAACAGGCCAAAAATTTGTTCGTTACTGGATGCATAATGGTTTTGTAACAATTGGAAAAGACAACGAGAAGATGAGTAAGTCTCTCCATAATTTCATTACTGTTCATGAAATTATCAAGGAAGTAGATCCTCGGGTTTTACGTTTCTTTATGGCGACTACTCAATACCGACGTCCAATTCAATATAGTCAGGCAAACTTAACTGATGCGCAAAATAATCTTAATCATATTCAAACAGCCTTTGATAACTTGACTTATCGTGAACAAGATGCCGATAAGGGAGAGGTTCAAGAAGTCACTGATCGGCTTGATCAATTTCATCACCAATTTATTACAGCGATGGATGATGACATCAATGTCCAAAATGGGATTGCTACAGTCTATGAATTAGTTAAATATGCAAATGTTTATGCTCAACAAGACAGTGTGAGCTTAGGTGCTCTTCATGCAATCAAAAAAGAACTTGTTGAATTGATGAGTATTTTTGGCGTTAAGCTTGAAGCAAGTGACAATCAAATTAATGATGAAAAGATCAAGCAATTGATCGAAGAACGAAATGTAGCACGGAAGAATAAAGATTTTGCGCGAAGTGATGAAATTCGAGACAACCTTAAGAAACAAGGAATTATTCTTGAAGATACTCCTCAAGGAACGCGTTACAAAAAGGAATAGAAAGGATCCTTATGGTACAAGCAGATTATCGACAACTTAATGGAATTGCTTTGGCTTATTTAGGGGATGCAGCTTATGAGGTTTACATTCGTCAGCATCTTTTAACCAAGGGAATTAGTAAGCCAACGAAACTACAACATATTGCTACCCACTATGTTTCGGCAAAAGCACAGGCGGCTCTTATTAACTTGATGAAAGAAGACGAGTTACTGTCTGATGAAGAATGGTCGTATTTTAAACGTGGGCGAAATGCTAACAGTCATACTCACGCTAAGAATACATCAGTTATGACTTATCGGATTTCTACCGGATTTGAAGCGGTAATGGGTTACCTCAAATTAGCTGGTAAAGAAGAGCGATTGGCTGAATTAGCGCAATGGTGTATCGAACAAGTAGAAGCGGGGCGAACAGCACATGAAAAATGAGAATACGGATTTTATTATTGGCCGACATCCAGCTGTGATGGCACTAAAATCTGACCAAGAGATCAATAAAGTTTTTATTCAGTCGGGGTTAAAGGCCGATGCTATTTCCCAGATTGTTAAATTAGCGAAGGAACGCCACTTAGTAGTATCGAATGTTCCTAAGAATAAATTGGACTTGATGACTGACCGACAAAATCACCAGGGGGTTGTGTTAGCTGTAGCAGCATACCAATATGCAACTATTGATGACCTCTTTGATAACGCGGCTAAGCATGACGAAGATCCATTTTTCCTTATTCTTGATGAACTAGAGGATCCGCATAATTTAGGTTCAATCATGCGAACTGCTGATGCCGCTGGTGTTCATGGTATTATTATTCCACGCCGGCGAGCAGTAGGATTAACTTCAGTGGTTGCCAAAACATCTACGGGAGCAATTGAACATGTACCAGTTGCCCGAGTAACAAACCTGGTTCAAACTGCTAAAGAATTGCAAGAACGCGGTGTTTGGCTGTTTGGTACTGATATGAAAGGAAAAGATTACCGAACATGGGATGCGCATGGTGCCGTCGCTTTGGTTATCGGCAATGAAGGTAAAGGAATTTCATCCTTGCTAAAGAAAACTTGTGATGAAATGCTAACAATTCCAATGGTTGGGCATGTTCAAAGTTTAAATGCGAGTGTGGCGGCAAGTTTGTTGATCTACCAAGGCTTTAACTCTCGTCATCCTTTAAAATAATTTTGATTTTATTGCTTTTAAACCTTGATTCGTGCTAACCTAAGTACTGTGTGGAGGTGATAAGTATGTCCCAGAAAAAAGTAGCATTGGAATGTACAAAGTGCGGTGCGCGTAATTATACGATTACCGCTAACCCTCAACGACAAGAACGATTAGAATTACGTAAGTTCTGTAAACATTGCGGTGAGTATACTATTCATCGTGAAAGCAGATAGTGGAGGAAAATATGCACTTAATTCGATTTATTAAGAGTGTTAACCACGAAATGAAGCTAGTTGTATGGCCAACAGCTAAAGAGAATCGTCGTGATACGACTATTGTTGTTTCATTGACTCTGTTCTTCGTACTATTCTTTGCTCTGTTTGATTGGTTAATTCAATTAATGATGAAACTCTTTGTTTAACATTAGTAGTCAAATAGAAATTAGTTTGTTATACTAAATCTAAGGGAACTTCGTAGCTATTACGAAGTTTTTTATTTTACTGAAAATGATTTGAATTATGATAGGAGGATTCATCGTGGAATCACATGAAAAACGTTGGTATGTGCTCCATACCTACTCTGGTTACGAAAACCGGGTTAAAAGTAACTTGGAATCACGGGCTCAATCAATGGGAATGGAAGACTACATTTTTCGCGTAGTTGTTCCTGAAGAAGAAGTTCGCCAGGTTAAGGACGGTCAAGCAAAAGAAACAATTGAAAAGACATTCCCAGGCTATGTTTTGGTTGAAATGGTAATGACTGACCAAGCTTGGTACATTGCTCGTAATACTCCCGGCGTAACTGGTTTCTTAGGATCTCACGGTGGTGGTTCCAAACCAACCCCATTGCTTCCTGAAGAAGTTGATCGGATTATGAAACGGATGGGAACCGAAACAACTGTTAGTGACATTGATGTTAAGGAAGGCGATACTGTAAAAGTTATTGCGGGATCCTTTGCAAATATGACTGCCAAGGTTGTAGAAGTTGATCACGAAAAGCAAAAGATTAAGGCGACTGTTGAAATGTTCGGTCGTGAAACGGCTGCTGAATTAGGCTTTGATCAGATTGATACATTTTAGTTAATTTAATATTTTGAAAATTGTTGAAATAAATTGAGAATTGTGGTATGTTTTCTAAGTATGCTATTAACATACTGTGGGAGAGGTAAAACTTACTGCCTCATCATGACCACAACACGGACTAAGGAGGTTTTGTCTCGTGGCAAAGAAAGTAGCTAACATTGTCAAGTTGCAAATTCCTGCCGGTGCCGCTACACCAGCTCCACCAGTAGGTCCTGCACTTGGACAAGCAGGTATTAATATTATGGGCTTCACTAAGGAATTCAACGCACGGACTGCAGACCAAAAGGGTATGTTGATCCCAGTTGTAATTACTGTATATGAGGACCGTTCATTCGACTTCATTACTAAGACGCCACCTGCTGCTGTCTTACTAAAGAAGGCCGCTGGTGTTGAACATGGTTCCGGTGAACCTAACACAAAAAAGGTTGCTTCAGTAACGAAGGACCAAGTTAAGGAAATCGCTGAAACTAAGATGCAAGATCTAAACGCAGCTGACGTAGAAGCAGCTATGCGCATGATTGAAGGTACTGCTCGTAGCATGGGCTTCACTGTTGAAGACTAATTACTAGCAGTCGGGATGCGCTATGAAAATAGTGCACCCACGTGGGAGGTATAACTCCGTTAGACCACATTTGCAAGGAGGAAAACACAAGATGGCTAAAAAACGTGGTAAGAAGTACCAAGACGCGCTCAAGAAAGTTGACAGCAAGAAAGAATACGCTGTTAAAGACGCTGTCCAATTAGTAAAAGATATTGCCTACGCTAACTTCGACTCTACTATCGAAGTAGCATTTAACTTAAACGTTGATACAAAGCAAGCTGACCAACAATTACGTGGTGCCGTTGTTTTACCAAACGGTACTGGTAAGGATCAAACAGTTATTGTTTTCGCTAATGGTGAAAATGCTAAGGCTGCTCAAGAAGCTGGTGCTGACTTTGTTGGCGACGATGATTTAGTAGAAAAGATTCAAGACGGTTGGCTTGACTTTGATGTTGCAATCGCAACACCAGACATGATGCCTAAAGTAGGTCGTTTAGGACGTGTCCTTGGACCTAAGGGCTTAATGCCAAACCCTAAGACTGGTACTGTTACGATGGATGTAGCCAAGGCTGTTTCTGATGCCAAGGCTGGTCAAGTAACTTACCGGACTGACCGTGATGGTAACGTTGCTGTACCATTCGGTAAGGTTTCATTTGATACTGACAAGTTAGTTGAAAACTTGGCTACTTTAGAAGACATTGTAGCTAAGGCTCGTCCAGCTTCAGTACGTGGAACATACATCAAGCACGCTTCCATTTCTTCAACATTTGGACCAAGTGTTACGCTTGATTTAACCACATTTTAATTTAAACTAGTTAAAATGAAAAAAGACTTTGAGATTTTTGCTCAAAGTCTTTTTTTGTTTCAATTTTTACTTCACAATAGAGATTTGTTGTGCTATATTATTAATCAATGATAAAAAGATTAAAAAATAATTAGATTTTATCATTTGAGTTTAAAATTAATTAAGGAGTGACGACAATGACACAATTTAAATATTCAAAGCGTGTTCCAGCAGATGGTACGGATGCGGTTGGGGCAATTTTACAAGCAGCGGCGGATCCTAAGATTATTTCATTTGCTGGGGGATTGCCGGCACCCGAATTGTTTCCTGTTAAAGAAATGAAAGCAGCTGTTGATAAGGTTTTTGAAGAACACGGTCAAGAAGCGATGCAGTATGGGGCAGCGAAGGGAGTTACAGCTTTACGTAAAGTTATCCAACAACATGTAAAGAAAAAAGAAAATGTGGATTCCGAATTAGACAATGTTTTAGTAACAACGGGATCAGAACAAGCCTTAGATTTAGTGGGCAAGGCATTTGTTGACCCGGGTGATACTGTATTAGTTGAACAGCCAACGTACCTCTGTGCTTTAGATGTTTTTCGTTCTTACGGTGCTAATTTTGCGAGTGTTGAGATGGACGAAGATGGGATGAAGATGGATGCTTTAGAAGAAGCACTAAAGGCTAATCCAAATACTAAGCTCATCTATACTGTGCCAAACTTCCAAAATCCAACTGGACGAACAATGACTGAAGAACGACGAAAGCAGTTAGCTGAATTAGCAGAAAAATACGATGTATATGTACTAGAAGATAATCCATATGGTGAAATTCGTTTTGCTGGCCAACATGTACCAGCAGTTAAGTCATTTGATAAATCAGGTCATGTCCTTTACATGAGTACATTCTCAAAGACGTTAGCCCCAGGATTTCGTCTAGGATGGTTGGTTGCTGATAAAAATGTAGTTAATAAATTGACGGTTCTTAAGCAATCAGCTGATCTCCATACAGATAACTTAGCTCAATTCGCGGTTGCCCAATTCTTTGCCGATAACGATGTGGATGCCCACGTTAAAGAAATTAGTGCTTTATACGGCAAACGTAAAAATTTGATGCTTGAGGGAATTAAAAAGTATTTCCCAGAAGGAGTTAAATATACGGATCCTGAAGGTGGCATGTTCTTGTGGGTAGAAGTTCCTGGTGTTGATGATACAGTAGAGTTATTTAAGGAATGTCTTGAACATGATGTAGCCTTTGTTCCAGGTGATCCGTTCTTTGCCGATGAAGTTCAACCTGGTGCTTTCCGTTTGAACTATTCAAATATGAAAGAAGACCAGATCGAAGTTGGTTTGAAACGTTTAGGAGCGGCCTTAACAGCTGCAGTTAATAAGTAATTATTTCAGCCATTAATAAATACAATCCTAATAAAATTTCGAATTTAAATACTTAAGGGAGCGAGGCAGAAGAGCTCTCGTAAACAATAATAGGCCTCTATCGCTTGAAATTACCAGGCGTTAGAGGCCTTTATATTGCACTATTTGTCTTATGTGGACGTAATCTGACATATGTCCATTCCTTTTTAGTCATTAAAATGTAGTAGGTTAATATACTCCCTCTGTACTTTGAGTTAATTGTGATTATAATTATATTAATTGCTGAAAAGTTTTAAATATTCGGGTTTCTTGCTATCTAATTGGGATAGTAATAAGCATTATCAAAAATTTTTAAGGGAAAAGGAGTTTTTGATAGTGTCAATGATAGATTTCACTAATACAGAAATGGCAGTAGCCGTTATCTTTACTTTAATAATAATGTTTATAATATCCTTTGCAGTTAGTTTTTTATTTTGGCTGATTTATCACCAAAATATGAAAAAAGGATAATTAGAGATGATAATTATAATTTTTACGCTTATTTGGGGGATCGCGCTGTTTATATTTTTAGTTTATTCATTGATTAGTCTGCTATTTCGGATGATTTCGTATCCTCGGGACTTTCATCACTTCGCGGGAAACCAACAACCAGCTAAAATTGACTACAATTTACAATATTATAATATTATGTTATTGTTCCATGTTTTAATGAGGCAGCAGTTATTCAACGAACAATCAAATGTTTGTTGCGATTTAAGCAATTTGAAATAGTGGTAGTAGACGATGCTAGTAGTGACAATTCAGTTAGTCAGATTACTAACTCGCATATCCACCTTTTGCGACGGCATCTTCCTAATGCCCATACAGGCAAGGGGGATGTATTGAATTTTGCCCTAGATTATATTTGTCAGATCACTATCCGACAGCGGGTTTCTTTTGAAAAGGTTATTATTGGCGTAGTGGATGCGGATGCCCAATTAGTTGATAATGCCCTACAGCGATTAAATGCCTATTTTTCCTCACCAAGGACGAATATTACCCAAATGCGAGTTAAAATGTATCCACATTTTAAAAATTGGTTGCAGATTTTACAAGATATTGAGTTTTTTAGTATTAACTATATGGCCCAAATTATGCGAATGTATACTAAAACAGTTGGTTTAAGTGGGAATGGCCAGTTCTTTCGACTTAAACCAACTATTGATAAAATTAGTGCGCATCCATGGGGTAATGCGCTCTTAGATGATTACGAACTAACGATAAAAATGATGCTGAAAAAATTGCATGTTGATTATATGACAGATACATATGTTTACCAGGAAGCGTTAACGTCCCCTAAAAGATTTGTTCGACAACGAAGCCGGTGGGTACAAGGCGATTTAAATTGTCTTAAGTATCTTCCCGAGATTATTAAAAGCCGCATTTTAAGCAGGACACAGAAACTTGGTATATATTATTTCCTGCTTCAACCATGGCTTGATTTTCTTGCAGACGTTGCGATTATTATTTTAACGACGATTGCCCTTACTCATTGGTACAATTTTTATGGCCACTTGACTCTTTTGACTTTTTCATTAGTGATGGCCGGCTTGGTAGTCTTTTCGTTATTTTGGAGAATAATATTTGGAATATTTTACTATCGTGACTTAGCTCACTATCACGAACCTCCTTTAAAAAAAACACCAATTGGCCTTATTACCGCTTGGAATTTCTTATATGTATGTTATCTTATTTTTAGTATTATAATGGCTTATTGGCGGTGGAGTTTTCGCCAAAATTCGTGGATAAAAACGGAACATGGAAAAATGTTTCTTGAATAGCGGGGAGATATGATGAGAAAGATTAAAGTAATGACGGTATTTGGAACTCGGCCAGAGGGAATCAAAATGGGGCCAGTAGTCAAGGCCTTGGAGCAGGATGATCGCTTTTCATCGGTAGTTGTTTCGACCGGTCAGCATGCTGAAATGCTTCAACAGGTTTTAGCTGTTTTTAAAATAACACCTGATTATGATTTGAAAATAATGCGTCCTGGACAAACTTTAACGGAAATTACAATTGAAACGATGACGAAGCTTGAACCGATTATTCAAAAAGAGCAACCAGATATTGTGCTAGTTCATGGCGATACTAGTTCAGCCTATGCATCAGCTTTGGTTGCCTTTTATAATCGGGTTGCTATTGGTCATGTCGAAGCTGGTTTGCGAACCTGGGATAAATATTCGCCTTATCCAGAAGAGATGAACCGGCAAATGATTGATGATCTTGCTGATTTATATTTTGCTCCCACCCAAACAAGTGCTAACAATCTCAAAATGGGAAATCATCAGCATGGGATTATAGTGACGGGAAATACTGCCATTGATGCTTTGCAGTATACGATTGACCATTCGTATCATCACCAAGTATTAGACGAAATTGATCCCGACAAGAAGATTATTTTACTTACTATGCATCGGCGAGAAAATTGGGGTAAACCGATGGAAGAAACCTTTAAGGCGATTAAAGAGATTGTGGATCAACGGAATGATATTGACGTTATTTACCCGGTTCATCTGAATCCTAAAGTTCAAGCGGTTGCTAATAAAATTTTTGGAAACGATAATCATTTTCATTTGATTTCCCCATTAGATGTTGTTGATTTTCATAATATTATGAGTAAGTCTTTACTTGTGATGAGTGATTCGGGTGAGGTTCAAGAGGAAGCACCAGCACTTCATAAACCAGTTCTAGTTTTGCGTGATACTACAGAGCGGCCGGAAGGAGTAACTGCTGGAACTCTTAAGTTAATCGGTACGCAACTTAATAATGTAATGAAAGAGTTATCGTCCCTATTAAATAGTCCTGAAGAATATAATAAGATGAGTGAGGCACAGAATCCTTATGGGGATGGGCATGCAAGCGAACGAATTATAGATGCTATTGCTAAATGGGCAGCAACTCAAAAAGAATTATAAAAAGTCCCTTTACAGAACTTCAGAGAATATGTTAAACTGTAACAGTTGATTAAATATGACTCTGCCTAAGACTCAGGTGGCGAAAGCCTTAATCAAATGCCTGCCGAGGAAGAAATGAAAGTTCCTTCTCTATGTCTGCGGTCATAGGGATTTTTTTATAAATCCGATCAAAAAAACATTGCAGGAGGTGAAAATTCATGAGTGAAGCAGCTATTGCTAAGAAAGCTGAAATCGTTAAGCAAACTACTGATATGCTTAACGCAGCTCAAAGTGCTATCGTTGTAGATTACCGTGGTTTAACTGTTGCGGAAGTTACTGACTTACGTAAGCAACTTCGTGATGCTGGTATCCAAATGTCAGTTATCAAGAACAAGATTCTTGATCGTGCTGTTGAAGGTACTGACTACGAAGATCTTCGTTCTACTTTTGTTGGACCAACTGCTGTTGCCTTCTCTGACGAAGACCCAATTGCTCCAGCTAAGATCTTGAAGAAGTTCGCTGATGACCACGACGCTCTTGAAATCAAGGGTGGTTTCATCGAAAAGAGTGTTAAGACTCTTGACGAAATCAACGAATACGCAAATATGCCAGGTCGCGAAGAACTGTTGTCAATGCTTGCATCTGCATTGCAAGATCCAATGCGGAAGATTGCTCGCGCAGTCAAGGCTATTGCCGACAAGGAAGACAAAGCCGCATAATTGCCGTATATCAATACAATATAAAATTAAAATTAATTACCTAAATATTGGAGGAAATAAACATGGCTTTTGATAAGGATGCTATCATTGCTTCATTAAAGGAAGCATCAATCTCTGACCTTAACGACTTAGTTAAGGCTATCGAAGAAGAATTCGACGTTTCTGCTGCTGCTCCAGTTGCAGTTGCAGGTGCTGCTGGTGGCGACGCTGCTGCTAAGGACAGCTTCACTGTAGAATTAACTGAACCAGGTTCAGCTAAGGTTAAGGTTATTAAGGCTGTTAAGGACATTACTGGTCTTGGTCTTAAGGACGCTAAGGACCTTGTTGATGGTGCTCCATCAGCTGTCAAGGAAGACGTTAAGGAAGACGAAGCTAACGACATCAAGGAAAAGCTTGAAGCCGCTGGTGCTACTGTTACCCTTAAGTAGTCTTAAATTATTAAATAAAAAAGAGTTACGAAAATATTGTTTTCGTAACTCTTTTTTATTTCGGGGATACCATATGAGGTGTTCTTTTATAATACGAAAATAGCTTCTACCATTTATTTTAAATAAGGAGCTATTTTATGATGTGTGCAAAATTTTAGAAGAACAGGAAAATTAAAAGTAAATAAGTCTACTTTGCAGGATGAGTAGTGCTATCGTTGCTTGTGCGGTAACCAAAGTAGAATTGAATAGCAGCAATAGCGATGTTAACCCAGTTCATAGCAATAAACAACCGTTAATTGCGCTTGCATCATGAGATACACCATAATAAACCCAAAAACCGATAACAATTGCACAAACATTGATCCAAGCGAAAGTCTTTTGTAGAATTTGATTATTAAGCTGGAACCACATCCAAATGACATTAATGACAAAACAAATTGCTAAGATCCAAAAAATAACATTAAATAACATAAGATATCCCTCCTTAGGGCCTCGATAAACATTAATAAACGCGTATTGAACTGATGAATAGCAACATTCGAAAAAAGTATTACGCGGTGTGGTTAGCAGTTGAAGTTATTTACAATGATTGGTAATACTTTACTAATTTTGGGAAAGTTGTTGCTTAGCATCTTCATACCCGTCAACATAGTCACGAAGAGCATGCATCTTACCTTTAATAAACTTATTGGTGACATTAATAATTCGTTGTGGATACTTCCTGAAAGGTTCTAGAGCCTTATAATCCTTAACTGCTTGATCATAACCTTTTTGGTATGCATTTGTTGCACCATTTTGGCTATTTGACGTAGGACAATTTTTCTTTTTGAACATCTTTATCACCTATTTTGTTGTCCTACCATGATAGTAACAAGTATACAAACTCAATTCCAATGATATGGTATAAAAATTAAAATATTATACATTAATAAAAATGCTGGTTAGAAACTTTTAACCAGCATTTTTATTAATCTTTATTCTTTTTAAGGAGTTCAGTAATTTCTTTGAGGTACATAACTTCTTCGCTAGGAGTATCTTTTTTGTTATCTTCTTTTTTGCGGAATGTATTGATTGCTTTTACCATTAAGAAAACAACAAAGGAGATAATCAGGAAGTTAATGACTGCATTTAGGAAACTTCCGTATTTAAACTGAGCATCGCCGACCGTCAAAACAAGATTAGATAGGTCAATTCGACCAATGAATAAACCAATAAGGGGGTTAATAAGGTTATTAACTAATGATTTTACGATTGAGGTAAAAGCTGCACCAACAATTATCCCAACTGCCATGTCAATAACGTTACCACGAGCAATGAATGTTTTGAATTCTTTTAACATAAAATAGGCCTCCTTCTAGCTCTAGAGGGGAACAACTTCAATTATGATTATATCAAACTATTATATTATATGACATATAATATTGCAGATAAAAAGGAGGGATAGAATGAAGATTCAAATTACAGCTGATTTACTTGATGGGATGGTCTTAGCAATTCTTGAACACAAAGATTACTATGGGTATGCTTTAACCCAGCGAATGCAATCAGCTATTACCATTTCCGAATCAACAATGTATCCCGTTTTACGCCGGTTAAAAAAAGACGGTTATTTAATTGTCAACACCGATTTAAAATTGTCAGAAATCACCGGTTTAAAAATGTACTTTTTC
>CAMLUN010000014.1 GCA_946487795.1 uncultured Lactobacillus sp.
ACTTTGTTCAGTTTTCAAAGGTCTACCTGTCGGCTAATTAAGCAGCCAATCAACATTTTTATTATATCATGTATCGGATTAACTTGTCAAGAAGAAATTTTAAATTATTTTTGAATTTCTTTTGATCGATAACTCAATCAGCAACTTTATTAATATATCATGTTGCCAAGTCGATGTCAACAATTATTTTAACTTTTTGTTAAACCATCTCAACAGCACTTAGCTGTTTTGACAACGATAACTACTATACATGGATTTCATTCTTTCGTCAACACCTTTTTTCAACTTTTTTGAATTTTATTTTCATCGCTATCTATTAGCTTCTTAAACTCACTATTCCTTTAATAAGTTTGCCTGCCTCCTTTACCATTCTTACCAATTAGCATTTCTTTTCCATCCCGAAAATCACCTAATTAGTATGGAGAAAAGCATCAATATTAAACTCGGTTAGTAACTCGATGTATTTACCCATTCAATTTTTATCTTAACGCTGGAAATTATTATTCAGCCATTAAATCAGTAGCTGAATAGCCGGACCAATTCAATTTTTATATCTTCTTGGATAGATTGTTAGGAACATTCCTTGATAACTATTAGTCTCTTTTTGCAATTGTTTTTTCTACTATTAGAAGTTTCGCAAGAATTAAAATAATATAGTAAAAAAGGCTTCGATCTTCTTTACGGATCGGAGCCCTTCAGTCAAGTTGATGATTTTCTAATATTAAGGTAATGCAAAATGCTACTACTATGGTAAGCATAACTGATGCTAAAATAAACGGTTTAAAATTAGTTCCCACCAATAAAGCTAATATTGAAATTACTATCGATGAAATAAAATAAGCCCTAGAATTATACAACCAACTATATGGCAGTAAATGAGCACCAAATATTATCGCTAACACCATTAGCATTTTATTGGGAATAGTCGGATAAATCCACATTGCAATTAGAAGATACAAAAGCTGATTCATCGAAAATAACATCCCCAACTTAGTTAACGGATTTGTCTTATTTTGAAAATCCACATTAATTAATCGCGATATGAAATAAGATATTGGTAAAAGTAAGGCCGTACAGACAAATACGAATAAGTTTTTAGTAAGAACGGGAACATTAAGTAGTTCTACTGCAAGAATACCGCCCCATACTACGATCGAAGCAATTATTATATGCAACCCACGCTTTTGTTTTACTATACAGTCTTGCTTTAACTTTTCTAATTCTCCCATCAATTTCCCTCATTTCTCCTCTAAATTGATAGTTATTCTAACATAACTAAAACAGAAAAACTCGCACCCCATAAAAATGGAATACGAGTTATCTATTTATGCTAATTTTTCATCAACCATTCAGCTTACTTCTTCTTGTTCTTCTTTTTCTTTGAATCGTTCTTAGTTTCCTTTTCCGGACGCATCGTTGGGAAGAGAATAACATCCCGAATAGATTTAGCATCAGTAAGGAGCATTACAAGACGATCGATTCCAATACCAAGTCCCCCAGTAGGTGGCATTCCGTATTCGAGGGCTTGAACGTAATCTAAGTCGACTGGTTCAGCTTCATCATTACCGTTAGCTTTTTCCTTTGCTTGCATTTCAAAACGTTCCTTCTGGTCAATTGGATCGTTTAATTCACTAAAGGCATTTGCCAATTCGCTACCGTCAACATACAATTCGAAACGATCAGTCATCGCAGGATTATCAGCATTCCGCTTTGCTAATGGTGAAACTTCAACTGGGAATTCATAGACAAAAGTTGGTTGAATAAGTGTATCTTCAACGAACTCTTCAAAGAATGCATTCAAAATATGGCCCTTTGTCCAGTAAGGCTTATATTCAACCTTATGTTCATCGGCTAACTTCTTAGCATCTTCGTCCGTCATTGATTCATCGCTGAAGTCAATGCCAGTCTTTTCCTTAACGGCATCCACCATCGTAATCCGTTTAAAGTTTCCTCCAAGGTCGATTTCATGTCCTTGGTAAGTAATCTTTCCATCATCTGAAACAACTTTAGCTGCTGCCTTAACGATTCCCTCTGTTTCATCCATAACATCTTGGAAGTCGAAGTAAGCAGCATAAGTTTCCATTGTAGTAAATTCAGGGTTATGGTGAGGATCCATCCCTTCATTCCGGAAAATCCGTCCCAATTCGTATACTCGTTCAAAGCCACCAACGATTAACCGCTTAAGGTACAATTCGGTAGCAATCCGCAAGTACATATCAATATCAAGCGCATTGTGGTGAGTGATAAATGGACGCGCATTAGCACCACCAGCTTGAGTGTTCAAAATTGGGGTTTCTACCTCTGTAAAGCCATTATCATCCATGTACTTCCGGACGGCCTTGATGATCGCTGTCCGTTGGTGGAAACGCTTGAAACTTTCTGGGTTAGAAATTAAATCAAGGTAGCGCTGACGATAGATAGTTTCAGGATCAGTAACCCCATCCCACTTATTAGGAAGTGGACGCAATGCTTTTGACAAGAAGGTAATTTTATGTGCACGAACAGTTAATTCACCTGTATCCGTCTTGATAACATCCCCTTCAATTCCAAGGAAGTCACCAATATCTGACCGCTTGAAAACATGGTAAGGCTCATCCCCGACCATATCCTTACGAGCGTAAACTTGAATCTTACCAGTCCGATCAACAAAGTCAGCGAAACCAGCCTTACCACTACTCCGCTTTCTTGTCATTCGACCCGCAATAATTACTTTGGCGCCCATCTCGTTTAATTCTTCTTTATCGTATTGATCAAACTTATCATGCAAGTCTTGGGCAAGATGGTCTCGTTTGAAGCGACGGCCAAACGGTTCAATCCCCGCTTCTTTTAACTCTTCCATTTTTTCACGCCGAACGCGCATTTGATCTAGTTCTTGTGACACTTAAGTTCTCCTCCTCGTAATTAAGCTTGCTGTCTTTTTGCAGCTCGTTCTGCAGTTTGTTCAGCAAAGCGGTCAAAAATATCGTTCATTTCATCAAGTGTTTCTGCCTCGACTAACGCTACCTTAGTCCGGGCAGCACGCGGAATACCCTTGATATAGTACGTGGATAACCCACGGAACTCACGAACTCCAACATATTCACCCTTTAAATCAACTAAACGATTAAGATGATCTTTGGCCATTTCAATCTTTTGTTCTGGGGTTGCTTCCGGGAGCAGCTCACCAGTCTCTAAGTAATGTTCAGTCCGCTTTAGCATCCATGGGTTACCCATTGCTGCCCGACCGATCATTGCGGCGGTTGCGCCAGTCATATCAAGAATCTTCTTAGCATCTTCTGGTGTCTTCACATCACCATTAGCCATGAACGGAATTTTCAATTGACTCGCTACTTCTTTTAGTATATTCCAATCTGCTTGTCCCGTATACATTTGTTTTCGAGTTCGACCATGCATCGCAATCGCGCTAGCTCCTGCACGTTCAGCTGCCAAAGCATTTTCAACAGCTAAAATATGCTTGTCGTCCCAACCAGTTCGCATCTTAACGGTAACTGGCTTCTTAACAGCATCAGTAACATATGACACCATTTCATAGACTTTATTAGGATCCAGTAACCACCGTGCACCCGCGTCAGTTTTTACAACCTTATTAACAGGACACCCCATATTTATATCAATCACGTCAGCTGCTGTATGTTGATCTACATACTTAGCAGCCTCAACTAATGTCTCTTTGGTTCCGCCAAAAATTTGAATTCCCATTGGATGTTCTTCCGGGTCGACATCCATCATATTTAAAGTTCGTTGATTATGATACACAATGCCACGGTCTGAGATCATTTCACAGACAACGTAGCCAGCACCAAATCTTTTACAGATAACCCGAAAGGCTGAATTGGTTACTCCAGCCATTGGTGCAACAACAACTTGATTAGGAATTTCAACGTTACCGATCTTCCATTTCATTTTTTCACCTCATTACTGCTTAAGAAACTGTGCTGGCCATCCAGTTTCATTTTTAATTGTCCGATAACTCAACTATCATAGCATATCAACACGCTTAGCACCAAAAATTACTTTTCATCTGTTGATTTTTTATCATCATTTGCAGTCATTTCCGCGTAGATCTTCTTTAATTCGTCTTCGCTAAATTCGTACTTCTTCCCGCAGAATTGGCAAACAGCTTCCGCATGGTGGTCTTCGTCAATCAATTTCTTCATATCATCTTTAGAAATACTTGCAAGGGCATGTGCAAAACGCTCCTTCGAGCAATCACATGCATAACGAACCGGCATCGTTTCAAGGATCTTTAAGTCATCACCAAAAATTTTCTTTAAAATATCTTCTGGCGTATCACCATCACGTAACATTTGTGATACCAATGGCAAGCTCTTCAATGTCTTTTCAAGCTTGCTGATTTCTTCATCGCTAGCACCAGGCATTACTTGAATCATGAAGCCACCAGCAACGTCAATATTTTCATCAGGGTTAACGAATACTGAAAGGCCAACTGCTGAAGGAATTTGTTCAGATTGAGCAAGGTAGTAAGTAAAGTCATCACCAAGTTCACCAGAAACTAAATTTACTTCGCCGGTATATGGTGTCTTGTCGCCAGGAGCCATCTTGGTTACAGAAAGAGTTCCTTGATTACCAATTGCCTTTGCGACATCGATCTTCCCCTTATCATTGGCTGGTAAAGAAACGTGTGGATTACCCATGTAGCCTTTTACGGTTCCTTCAGCAGTTCCATCCGCAATAATAAAGCCAACTGGACCATTTCCCTGAATCTTAACCGTCATTCCTGCTTCTCCTTGTAAACTAGAAGTAGCCAAGAGAATCGTTCCAATTAACGTTCGACCAAGGGCAGCCGAAGAAGCACTCCATGTATCATGAATTTCGTGTGCCTTTTGAACGACTTGGGTAGCATTTACAGCATAAGCCCGAAACTTTCCATCCTTAGTCATTGACTTTACTAAATAATCTGTTGTTTTCATTTTAAATTTCTCCTTAAAATTAATCCTAAAGAAAAAACGGAAGATCACCACCTACCAATCAGGTTTTGTATCTTCCGTCTTTTCAATAGTTTACTTGTCTTCAGAATTGTCTGAATCATCACTTGATTGTGAATCATTTGAGTTGTCACTCTTAGTATCGGATGAATCATTTTGATTATCCTTTGCTTCATCGTGACGCTCATTTTCCAATCGTTCAAGTTCACGCTTGGATTCTTCAAAGGTTTGTGCACGTGCCTCTTCGTCTTCAGCAGCCACATCCTTATCAGGAACTTTTCCAGTCTTATAAAGGCTAAGAATTTGTTTTTCATCAAGCGTTTCGTATTTGAGTAATGCTTCAGCGATTTGCTTATGTTGTTCACGGTGCGTCTCAATAATGTGTAAGGCGGTTTCGTGCCCTTCAGTTAAGATTCGACGTACTTCTTCATCAACTAAAGCAGCAGTCTTTTCGGAGTAAGGTGATTGGTCATAGCCTTGACCTGTAAAGACCTGACCAGAACTTTGCAGTTCTACCGGACCAATCTTATCACTCATTCCGTACTGGGTAACCATCGAACGAGCAATTTGGGTTGCTTGTTCAAAGTCATTTGAAGCTCCTGAAGATTGTGACTTAAAGACAAGCTCTTCAGCAGCTCGTCCACCCATCAGACCAGCGATTTGTTCCATCGCATTCTTTTTCGACATTAACATCTGATCTTCACGTGGAAGCATGATAGCATATCCACCCGCGCGACCACGTGGGACAATGGTAACCTTGTGCACAACTCGTGCGTCATTTAATACAAGACCCACAATCGTGTGACCCGCTTCGTGGTATGCAACAGTCTTTCGTTCTTGTTCAGATTGGACACGGTTATGCTTAGCTGGTCCAGCAATTACCCGGTCTTCTGCTTCATCTAAGTCAGCAGCATCAATTTCAGTTTTGTTCCGCCGCGCAGCTAATAAGGCCGCTTCGTTTAATAGGTTAGCTAAGTCAGCCCCCACAAACCCAGGAGTCTGTTTAGCAATTCCCTTTAAGTCAACGTCGCTTGCCATTGGCTTGTTCTTAGCATGAACTCGCAGAATGGCTTCACGGCCCTTAACATCTGGACGACCAACCAAAATCTTTCGGTCAAAACGTCCTGGACGTAAAAGGGCGGGATCCAAGACATCTGAACGGTTTGTAGCTGCCATTACGATGATTCCTTCATCACCTTGGAAACCATCCATTTCAACTAACAATTGGTTCAAGGTTTGCTCACGTTCATCGTGACCGCCGCCCATGCCATTTCCACGGCGCCGACCAACAGCATCAATTTCATCAATGAAGATGATTGCTGGAGCAGCCTTCTTAGCTTGATCAAACAAGTCACGAACACGACTAGCACCAACACCGACGAACATTTCAACAAAGTCAGAACCAGAGATTGAGAAGAATGGTACCCCTGATTCACCGGCAACCGCCTTAGCTAGCAAGGTCTTACCAGTACCTGGAGGCCCCTCTAGTA
Organism: uncultured Lactobacillus sp.; assembly: GCA_946487795.1. Taxonomy (GTDB): domain Bacteria; phylum Bacillota; class Bacilli; order Lactobacillales; family Lactobacillaceae; genus Limosilactobacillus; species Limosilactobacillus kinnaridis. The sequence goes on from CAMLUN010000014.1 coordinate 6,437, forward strand.
AAACACCAGATGGAATACGAGCACCAAGCTTAGTGAATTTCTTTGGATTCTTCAAGAATTCAACGATTTCAACTAATTCTTGTTTCTCTTCTTCTTCACCGGCAACATCTGAGAAACGAACTTTGTTTTTCTTAGCATCAGATGGCTTAGCCTTGGTCTTACCAAAGCTCATCACTCCACGGCCGCCACCACCTTGGCCAGCTTGGCCCATCATCATGTAGAAGAAGAAAATCATGATAACTAATGGCAAGACAGTCAACAACAGGTTCATCCAGACACTGTTAGATTCTTCAGCACGAGTACTAATCTTTACATTATGACGGTTAGCATAGTTTTGAAGTTGACTAACAGTTACGTCACTTTCTAAAACAGAACTTTGGAATTGGGTTACCTTATTGTTTCGTTGTGGTGTAAGAGCAAAGCCAGTATTGTTGGCGGAATTGTCATTATTTGACTGGGGTTTACGGTAAGTACCCGTAACCTTATATACCCCACCATTTGGCTGAAGCTGAACGCTCTTAACCTTATTACTCTTCAGTTCGGAGATAAACTCGCTTTGGGAAACGGTCTTGCTTTGTCCTGTTGAGGTATTGCCCCCAAAGAAGAAGTAGGCGATTCCCATAATACACAAGAACATCACGGCATAGAAGAGAACGTTATGAGTAAAATTATTTTTTTTACGATTGTTGTTCATAACAACCTCCTATCTACCAGCAACGATATTTTATAATTGTAGTCACTATCATAGCATATTTGACAAATATTGACCATTAATTTCACAGAAGAATTAATAGTTTTATCACCAATGTTATTAATAATACATACTACATATTTACGGATCCATAAAAATGGACGTTAATTAAGAATATCTTTAAAATACCGTCCATTTAATATCGATTTTTCCGTCATCCTAATTATCTAACATTTTTAGTCATTTTGGTATACAGATGGCTTCAAAATTCCCACATATGGCAAATTTCGGTAGAATCCTTTGTAATCAAGGCCATACCCTACCAAGAACTCTTTAGGAACCGTAAAACCAACATAATCAGGTTCGACATCTACTTCCCGACCTTCTGGCTTATTTAATAATGAACAAACCTTTATGCTCTTTGCTCCCCGGTCGGCTAAAAGGTCCATCAAGTACTTCAAAGTATGACCGGTATCAACAATATCTTCCATAATTAGAACATGCCGATCTTTAACATCTGTTTTCAAATCATGAATAAGTTTAACTTTTCCAGTCGAACCTAAGCCACCAAAATAACTAGAAACATCAATAAAGTCGATTTGGGCCATAATATCTAGCCGTTCGACCATATCAACAGTAAATAAAACTGCCCCGCTTAGAACGGAAATGATAATTGGCCGTTTATCCTTATAATCTTTTGTTAAGTCCGTTGCCAATTCGTCCATTCGTTTGCCAAGCATTTCTTCACTATATAAGACACGCTCAATATCGTTATTCATTTACCTTCTTCTCCTTATTTTTTATTCCAATAAAACATGACCGACATGTCTGCTGATAGCCGGTTGGCCGTTCAAACCAACTCCACTTTCGGTTAACTATCCAGACGACCTCGTCACGCGCATCAACTAGGACCATTTGCTGGTCACGCTGTTTTCGGGAAACTTTTTGGTCAATTAGGACCCGCTTGACTAACTGGTGATGACCATTTTTTAAGCGAATACGATCTTTTTGTCGCCATTGTCGTAGACGCAGCGGAAATTGATCTGGAGCAAGCCATTGCAAAACTACCTGCTCTTCATCATTGAAAAACGACTTTTCAGCTGACACTGCCATTAAGTTTATTGGATCTACTTGATACCATTGTTCCAATTTTATCACATGATCTTGGGGCTTTTGTAGGTTCTCAAGCGGATTATCCAATTTTTTTAACACACAAGTAGCGTAGGCTTTCTCAAGAATATATCGATGCGGCAACTCAATGATTTGCTGTGGCTTTTGCTCATTTTCTAGGATCTGCAGCAGTTCATCAAGTTGCTGGTCCTTAATATCATATATTCTTTGTTGATTAAACCATTGTCGTAAAATTTCTTTTCGAATGATTTCCTTATTTTGCAATAATCTTGCCAGGATCATCCTTCCTTGTTGATCAACACATGCTGCTAATTGATCTGCCACTTCTTGATCACGCCAGGCAAGGAGATCCGTTAACTGTTGATGATAGCTTTCGAGGTGAGAAAGCAACTGAGGATTCTCTTCTTCAAGCATTGGAATTATCGCATGCCGAAATCGATTCCGTTGAATGTTCAAGTCCTTATTTGTCTTATCCTCATACCACTTAAGATGATGCTGCAAAGCATATTTCTTTAACTGCTGTTTACTAAAGGGTAAAAGCGGCCGAATTAAGGTTCCAGAAGCAAATGGTCGCCGATCTCGTATTCCCACTAATTGACTCAACTGACCACCACGAGCCATCTTCATCAGCATTGTTTCTGCTAGATCATTTTGGTGATGTGCAGTTAGCAGAATGCTTGCCTGATTATCTTTCATCACTTCCCGGAAAAATTGGTAGCGTGCTTGACGGGCAGCGTTTTCGACCCCGGTCTGTGGATGAAGGTCTTGTGGCCAGTGTGCAACTGCTAGTTTTAAATCATTTTGTTTACAATACTGCCGAATGAACCGTTCTTCAAGCTGGCTTTGTTTTCGTAACTCATGGTTCATATGGGCAACGATAATCTGGGGACGATATTTTGACGGCAAATGTTGCAAGAGATCTAACAGAACCATCGAATCGACTCCGGTTGAGACAGCCACTACCACCTTATCTTGGGTAGCAAAAAAGCGACTCCTTACTAGGTGTCGCTCAAATGCTTGTTGTAAATCCGCCATATTAGCTCCGCCGACCACCACGGCCGCCACGCTTACCATCAGTTTGACGTTTCAAAGTAGATAAACGTGATTCGCTTTCTTTTAAATAGCCAGCTAACATGTCATTAAAGTCTTCGTGTTGGTGACTGTTGTGGTGGCGACCACTAAAACCACCACGGAAGTTATCATTGTGACCACGGAAATTATTATTCCGTTCGTGGTGAAAATCACGGTGATTATTTTCACGATGATGGTCATTTTCATGATGATCTTGATGTTTACGAGGAGCTGCGGCCTTGATTGAAAGAGCAATCTTACCGTCATCACCAATCCGTGTTACTTTTGCTGTAACTTCATCCCCGACAGCCAATACATCATGAACATCCTTGATATATTTATCAGAGATTTGACTGATGTGTACTAGCCCTGTCTGATTATCATCTAAATCAACGAATGCACCAAAATTAGTGATTCCTGAAACTTTACCTGAAACCTTTGCTCCAACTTCAATTGCCATGAAACCTATAGATCCTCCTGAACCATCTCATATTTTTGTATTTGAGTATATCATAACTTCATCTTGAAAACGTATGAAAATAACTAAACTTCTCATAAAAAACTAAGCTGAAAAATCACCCAATTACATTCTCAATTTTAACATTTAAAATATTCTAACCCTACTAAAAACATCCTATTTTGTGATCATTAGTTCAAATTATAGATTATCTCGCCCTTCTTAGAGTAATTATACTTAGCACGGATAACCTGCTGAATATATTCGGGATTATGCAACATTTTAATCTGACGTTGTAGTTGTTGATTCTTTTGTTTTTGTTTTGTTAATTGTGATTGTGCTTGTCGAATATTGCCATTAATATCTGCTAATGTCCGTTTGCTTTGAAATATCTGAATTCCAAAGATTAAGAATATAACCAAAAAAACGGCAATAATCCGCTGACAACGGCGCTTATGCACATGCCGATTATATGTTTTTTGATTCGAAACCTGACGGGCATATGGGGTATTTAATTGTGAAACTTTGCTATCAGATTGTCCTTTCATCTGACATTCCCCTCCATTTTAACTTATCACGCTTTAAGTATAGCAAGATACCGCGGAGAATGTCCATATGATTATCAACTTTTTTATATCTCAGAAGATATTATAGTTGGTCAAAGGATTCCGCGTAAGTTTCATCAACAATTTCATACATATCTTCCGCTTCACTCTTTTTCGTCGTTTCAACAATCCGATTAATCTTAACTGTTTCTGTCTTATTACCAAACTTAATTGTTAAAGTATCACCAACCGCTACCCGACTGGATGATTTTGCTGGTTGACCATTAATTAAGATCCGTCCTTGATCCGCGATTTCCTTAGCAATTGATCGACGTTTAATAATCCGTGATACTTTTAAAAATTTATCTAATCTCATTTTTCCGCTCCTTTTTCATCGGCTTGAATAACGTTTCCTAAAGTCGTTACAAATTGTAGTAGCTGGTGAAGCCAATCATCAGTAGTCATTTTAGGTTGAATAACCAGCCGAATCGTTAGTTGCTGATTGTCTTCACCGATTGTTGCTTTAAATCGCGTATTAGCTAGCTCCTTAATTATTGCAGGGGCTTTAATCAAGCGGCTAGCACGTTCAGTAAACTTGATATTAATATTATCCCGTTGCCGCTTAATCTCAGCAATCATTGCCAGGTCAGCATGATTCTTCAATTGACTTACAAGCAACAGCGTCCCAACCGGTGCCGGGTAATCGCCAAACCGATCAATCAAGTCACCTTGAATATCAATAACTTCTTCATCTGTCTTAGCTTGGCGAATTGTCTTATATAATTCGATCTTTTGCCGTTGGTCTGCAATATAATCCGTTGGTAGGTAAGCTTCAACCCCTAACTCAACTTCTGCATCGGAGTGAATAGTTTGCTTCTTACCCTGCTTTTTAGCTACCGCATCACTAAGCATCGCTGAATATAGGTCATAACCAACAGAATCGATAAATCCATGTTGTTGTTTCCCCAAGAGGTTACCAGCTCCCCGAATAGCAAGGTCTCGCATTGCAATCTTAAATCCAGATCCCAACTCGGTAAAATCACGAATTGCAGCTAGCCTCTTTTCTCCTAATTCTGTTAGGACCTTATTAGGCTGATACATAAAGTAAGCATAAGCCACCCGATTACTACGACCAATTCGTCCGCGAATCTGATATAGCTGAGCTAACCCCATCCGATCAGCATTTTCAACAAAGAGCGTATTAGCATTTGGGATATCAACCCCCGTTTCAATAATAGAGGTAGTCACTAATACATCATAATTTCCTTGAATAAACTCATAGAGGACTGTCTCCAGTTCATTTTCACTCATCTGACCATTAATATAGCCAATCCGGGCTTCAGGAACAAGGTCTTGTAACCACGCCACTGTCTCTTCAATGTCATGAACGCGATTGTGAAGGTAATAAACCTGTCCGCCGCGTTGCATTTCACGAATGATCCCATCGCGAATCGCACTACTATTTTGCTCCATTACATAGGTTTGGATTGGGTAACGACCAGCTGGCGGTGTTTCAAGGACTGATAAATCTCGTACGCCCAGCATTGACATGTGTAATGTCCGGGGGATCGGGGTTGCTGTCAAGGTTAAAACATCAACATTATTTTTTAATTGTTTTAGTTTTTCTTTATGTTTTACCCCAAAGCGCTGTTCCTCATCAACAATTAACAGCCCAAGGTCCTTAAATTCAACATCCTTTGATAGGATTCGGTGGGTTCCAACAACAACATCGACGCTTCCATCCTTTAGCCCTGCTTCTGTCTCTTTTAGCTCTTTTGGCGTCTTGAAACGTGACATCAAGGCAATGTTGATTGGGAAGCCCTCAAACCGGCGCATCAGGGTGTTGTAGTGTTGCTGGGCAAGAACAGTTGTTGGCACAAGGAAGGCCACCTGCTTTCCTCCAGTGACTGCTTTAAAAATTGCCCGCATTGCAACTTCAGTTTTACCATAGCCGACATCCCCTACCAACAGTCGATCCATCGGCTTTGGTTTTTCCATATCCTCTTTAATTTCATCAATACTCCGCAACTGATCACGAGTCTCATTATACGGGAAATTAGCATCAAATTGTTTTTGGAGATAATCGTCTTTCGGAAAAGCATATCCCTTCTCCGCTTCTCGCTTAGCATATAAGTCAACTAATTCATCAGCGATATCTTCAATTTTTGAAGAAACGTGCCGCTTAGTCTTTGCCCATTCGTTACCGCCAAGCTTGTTGATATGCGGGGTCTTAGATTCTGATGATACATACTTTTGGACAAGATTTAGTTGGGTTACTGGCACATATATCTGAGCGTTATCTCGGTAATTGATGATCATGTAGTCTTGGTGAACATGGTCAACTTCCATCGTCTTAATTCCACTAAAAATCCCAATTCCATGATTGACATGAACTACATAGTCACCTGGTTTAAGGTCAGTATAATTTTTTAATCGTTCGGCATTGGCAAGTTTTTGTGGACGATGATGAACCTTTTTTACCTGCTTAAACATCTCGCTTTCTGTGATAACAACCAGCCCAGCAAGTGGCATTTCAAATCCATCGTTTAAGTTAGCAGCAACAATTTGAACAACATTCGGCTTGATATTTGTTAATTCAGTTTCTGTTGCGGTGATATCAAAGTCAGCAAGTGTTTGGGCAATTTGCTTTCGTCGTTCTGGACTATTAGCCATCAGTACTACCGTTTGCCCTTGATCAACCCACCGCTGAAGTTCGGCTTTCAGCAGTGGCATTTGACCAAAGAAGCGTTGCATGGTTCTGCTTTTTAGGTCGGTAATTTGGCTAAGTTTAATATTGCCGAGGCCTTTTTTAAATAAGGCGCCATAAATTTGCGGATGCGGGTCTTTTTTTATTATGGCCGATACGTCATTGCTAAGATCTGGAACATCCGTTAATTGATGGTGAGCAACCTTATCTTTAAACCAGCCTGCATCTTCCTTGGTCATCTGCTTGGCAAATTGCTTTATCCGCGTCAAGTCATCAAAGTAAATTGTCCCATCATCAGGAAGATAATCAAATAAGGAATGCTTAGCCGGATAAACCAGGTTGCTAAATTCTAAAAGTTCATTAGGCAAGTGCTGGTTCTTAAGTGCGTTCAATAATGGTTCAAAGAGGTTAGCCACCTGCTGTTTAATATCCGTATCGTCAGCACTTAACTCCTTCTCTACCTTTTTATATTCAGTATCTAGTGCTTCATACACCCGCGAAAATTCAGTCGATGGGATAATAAAATCTGTCGCTGGCAGTATCTGAACTTCTTCAACATTATCAATACTCCGCTGGGTACTAGCATCAAAATACCGGAGTGAATCAACTTCTGTATCAAAAAGATCAATTCTAACCGGATTATCAGTGTTTAAGGCGTAGATATCAATAATCGACCCACGAATTGCAAAATCACCAGGACGCAAAACCATTTTTTGATATTGGTACCCCATTGCGCTTAACTGCTGCCGAATTTTAGCTGGATCCACTTCCCCGCCAGTCTTAATTTTTAACGAGGACTGAGCAAAGTATTCCGGTGAAATAATATTGCGCCGTAATCCCGCGGCAGATGCAATCACAACTGCCGGTTCGTTATTAATCAACGCATTCAAGGCCAGTACCCGCTGAAGACGATAGTTGGGAGAACTAGTTGCTACTTCCGCTGCTAAAACCTCTTCAACCGGAAACTGATAAACACGATTAGCAGGAAGAAGGTTCTCCAAGTCACTAGCCAATTCCTGCATATGGGAAATCGTGTCGGTCACTACTAGAATTGGTCGCTGCCCTTCTTTAGAAAGAGCACTTAGTAATTCGGTTCGCACTGATCCAGAAATCCCCGTTATTAATTGATGGTTCTTGGGTTGGAGGTCAGCCGTAATTTGTTTAAATGATGGCGTCTTTTCGATTAAATTTTCTATTTGCACCATCAACGCCACCTTTCTATTTTAATTATAAGCATTCATTAATTTGGCAAAGTCTTCTCCATTAATCCAGTCTTCTAATGCATGCTCAGCTTGTTCAACTGCTTGGTCAAATTTAGGACGTTCTTCTTTAGAAAATTTACCTAAGACATGACTAACCACCGTTCCATGTTGGGGATGGTCAATCCCTACTTTTACCCGGTTAAAGTTCTTGGTTCCTAACGCGCTGATAATGCTTTTAAGTCCATTATGACCGCCTGAAGCCCCATGTGTTTTTAAACGTACTTTGCCAACTGGCATATCCAAGTCGTCATTAACAATTACGAGATTATCTAAGTCAATATCATAATAGTCTACTAGTGGTCCGACTGCTCGTCCTGAATCATTCATGAACGTCGTCGGCTTTACCAACATTACTTTTTCACCATTAATTATCCCACTAACTGCGACTGCTTCTTGTTTTAGGTGGGTGAATGCTCCCAGGTGATAATCTCGTGCTAGTTGATCAACCACCATAAAGCCAGTATTATGACGGGTTTCATCATACCGCGTCCCAATATTTCCTAAGCCAACAATCATTTTCATTGTTCTTTCATTCCTTTCACGCAAAAAAGCCGCACGGTCACTTTTCCCGTCCAGCATAAATTTTAACTAGTATTATACCCTATGTTACTTTTTTCAGCATACTAATTTGAATTAACAGCATAAATCTTCTAATCTTTTTCTAATCCTTTTGATAGAAATGTGTTATTATAGTGAGTGCATTTAATCGATAAAAAGGATGTTAATTATGATTTTCAATTCATTAATCAAACCCAAAGCAACCTTAACAACTCTTCCAGAAACAGCGACATTGGATGAGGCTCTGACTGTCTTGGAGGATACCGGCTATCGGTGTGTCCCAGTTCTTGATAAGTCAGGAAAGATCTTTCGGGGAAATATTTATAAGATGCATCTTTACCGGCATAAAGCACGACAGGGGGATATGCATTTACCGGTAACTGCATTATTAAAGAATGCTACTAAATTTATCTCAATTAACGCGGCTTTCTTCTCTATCTTCTTTGCTATTCGAGACCTTCCATATATTGCGGTATTGGATAACAATAATCAGTTTTATGGGATTTTAACCCATAATAGTCTTTTACGGATGTTAGCTGCTGGCTGGAACGTGAATAATGGGAGTTATGTTTTAACTGTTATTACTCCTGATGAACGGGGAGCGCTAGTAACGGCTGCTAAAGAAATCACTCGTTTTTGTCAGATCGTAAATGTCATTTCACTCGATCCAGAAGACGAAACAATGAAACGGGTCTTATACACCTTGCCTGCTGATGTTACTAAAGAAAAGATGGAACGGATTGTTAAACGACTCGAGAAAAAAGGGTTAGAAGTTTCAGAAATTGAAGACTTGCACCAAAGCTATTAAATATTAAAGAGAGCGGGAAATAACCCTCTCGACAAGGCGGTTGGCTAAGCTAGAACGATGATTAGCACGGCACGGGCTGATTATCGTTCGTACTTAGCCTCGAGCCTTGTGGTTATTTTCCACGTTATCTTACTATTGTTTATAAAAGCGGTTGAGGCTGAGAGAAAACAAAAGTTTTCTCCCAGCCCCTTTTAATTTTTAGAATATTAATTTCTGCTGGCGATTTCTCACCCAATTTTCCCACCTGCTTTCAACGCTTATTTCGCATTAACTACAACGTTTCCTAAACCGCTATCGAACTCAACTTCCCACTTACCAGCAGTGAGCTTAGGTGGTAAGACAAATGTTCCGGATGATACCATTTGACCCTTGGTAAATGCTTTTCCTTGTTCAGCTAATTTTTGTACTAACCATTGGAGGGACTTAAAGGGATTGCCTAAAACTTCTGATGATACCCCTTCTTTTAATTTCTTACCATCTTTGAATAAAACGGCATGAACATTAGCAGCATCGTCAACATTTTCAAATACGCTATCTGCATCATGTTCTTCACCATATACAACAAGACCACCAACAGCACAATCAGCCATTACATTATATTTTCCTAAATCTGGAAACCAATCGACGAAACGGGCATCAGGCAATTCTAAGGCTCCCGCAACAGTTACTTTCTGAAATAAATCTTCTAATGTATCACTAGGTTGCAAGTCTTCTTTTGCGCGGAAGGTTAATTCAACCTCTAATAACGGTTCATTTAACATCTGCAAGTCAACATCCGCCGGTGACTGGAGGAATCGTTCAGCAACTTGTTGTCCATACAATGGTGAATCAGCATCAAACATGTCTTGAGTTTCTTTACTAGTTAACGAAACTTTATAGCCTGCAGTTGGCTTTCCTTTTAACTTTACTACCGCATCTTGAACTGCATATGCGGTTTCATCATCAGTCACAACGTCTTTCCATTCTTCCTCTTTTAACGGCGTATTAGTGTCATAAGCTTCAAAAAGAGCCTTAGCAAATTCTTCCTGTCGTGCGTTTAATTCAGTCATAATAATTACCTCCAAGACAAAATATTTTCTTAAAATTTAGAAAGAAAAAAGCGTCCTTACATTGCTTTATCGCAATTGTAAGAACGCTTCTGCGCGGTACCATCCTACTTTGATCAACTCGTAGTCGATCCTCTCATTCACAAACAATCATTTGTGGCCAAAATAATGGATGGCAGCCAACCTCAGCTTACTTGGTTTCAGCCGGTAACTCAGGAACGATTAACAATTAGAAATCTCGATCAGCTCACACCACCCGCTAATTCTCTGTTACCAATTTCAAATCATTATTTCCCTCAACGCTTTTCTAATCTAAATTTAATTGTTGGATATAATATACCGGCCATTCCCTAACTTGTCAATAACTATTATGAGATTTCTTTAATTTTATTTGATATTAACTTTGGTTTCAGCTGGTTTCGTCTCAGCAAGGACTTTCCCATGACGAATATTATAAAGAACTTCAACATGCTTATTAAGGGCATTATAAAAGTCGTGAGCATTCAATAAGATACAGTTTGCCGGTTTTCCTACTTCAATTCCATAATTATCACTAATATGCAATGTCTTAGCACCGTTATAAGTTACGTAATTAAAGGCATCTTGCAGTTGGTGATACCCCATCAAGTGAGCAATATAAACCCCCATCGTAACTGCATCTAACATGTTACCATCGCCGAGAGGATTCCACGGGTCTTGGATATCATCCTCACCAAAAGAAACATTAATCCCCGCTGCTGTTAATTCCTTAATCCGGGTAACGCCACGACGCTTTGGATAAGTATCGAAACGGCCGCCAAGGTGAACATTAACTAATGGATTAGATACAAAGTTAATATCACTCATCTTTAATAGTCGGAATAACTTATAAGTATAAGCATCATTATATGAGCCCATCGCTGTCGTATGACTAGCAGTGACCCGGTCTTTCATCCCTCGTTCATAGGCTTCGGTCGCTAAAACTTCAAGGTTACGCGAAGCTGGGTCATCGATTTCATCACAGTGAACGTCAACTAAACGATCGTACTTATCTGCGAGGGCCATTAAGAAATGGACGGATTGCCAACCATATTCAGTTGTAAATTCAAAATGGGGAATACCACCAACGACATCTAATCCTTCTTTAACCGCCTGCTCCATTAATTCACGTCCATGAGGATAGCTAAGAATACCTTCTTGCGGAAAAGCAACCAACTGCAAGTCGATCTGGTCTTTTAATTCTTCACGCAATTCAAGAAGAGCACGGGCGGCAATTAAATGAGGATCAGTTACATCAACATGGCTCCGTACGTGTTGAATTCCATGACCAACCATATTCAGTAATGTCTTTTTCGCGCGCAATTTAACATCTTCCTTCGTTAAATCTTGTTTCCGTTCACTCCAAATCCGGATACCATCAAATAAAGTCCCGGTTTCATTCCATTCTGGCTGACCAGCAGTAAGCGTAGCATCTAAGTGAACATGAGAATCAACAAATGGTGGCAAAAGTAAATTTTCTTTACCGTCAATAACTTCTTCACCGTCATGTGGCGTTAAGTTAGCCTTAATCTCACTAAATTTTCCATTGAGAATTCGAACATCGACTACTTCTTCATGATTATCAACATGTACATTTTTTAATAGCATAATTCATCTTCCTTTCGGTCAACCAGCAACATAATTCCATAATATAGGATACCACTCAAACACATATCAATAAATGTAGCCCCAATCGTATTTACGAAGATTGGTAACTGATGAACACCTAAGAAGAAGGCAACCCCGATAGCAAAAACAATAATTGCTACCCAGTTGACGCCTCCACGATACCAATATTTTCCACCAACTTTACCTAATTCATCAACATCATATTGCCGGTGAGCACGGAAATAAAAATCAGTACAAATAATGGCAATCGTAGGTCCTAACACCATCCCCACATAGTCAAGGAATGATTCAAAAGCACTCAAGAAACTACCGACAAACATCGGAATAAAGGTCACAACTGTCGCAAGCAATACGACGATCCATAATGAATACTTTAATTTGAGCTTTGTAAAGATATTTGAAAGAGCTGATCCGGCCGCTAATAAATTAACAGCATTTGCCGTCATCGAGGTCAAAATAATAACAAGAAGGGCAACTACCCCCAGTCCTAACTTACTAGCAATCGTTGAGGGATCAGAGTTATTTGCGTTATATACCCCACTTGAAATTGCAATACTAATTGTTGAAATTAGGCCGATGAAAGCAAACCATACAACCCCTAGTAAAGCACCAAGGAACGGCGTCAAAGTCGCATTCTTTTCTTTAGCAGTAAAGCGGGTGAAATCAGCACCGGCAGTTACCCAGGCTAAATTAAAAGCTGCTACATAATCGACCGCCGCACCGACTGCCATTTTTGATTGCGCAGGAACATGCCAATTTACAATTTGACTGAAGGAAACGGTTCGAAAAACAGCTACTGACTCCCAAATGACGAATACAAGAACAAGGATTATCCCTAACCGCTCAATCATTTGGACTGAACGTGATCCGCTAGAAACACTAATAATATGGAGAATGCTCATGATAATAATCCCGACTACTAGCCCTAAATAGCCGCCATGTTGTCCCCACACAGGCCATCCTAATAAGTCATGGAAAAGAATGCTTACCGACTGGGCCGCAATAAAAGTATTAACTGCTGTCCAACCAATAAATTGAGTAATATTAACTAATGATGGGAGATAACTGCCCCGTTCACCAAATGAAGCACGACTTAAAGTCATCGTCGATACCCCAGTCTTATAACCAATGTAACCTACCAAACTTAAAAATACATATGATAAGGCAGATGACAATACTAAGACCTTCATGGCAACCGAAAATCCACAAGCGGCGAGCACTCCGCCAACAAACCAGGTTCCATTATTGGCATTTGCACCGACCCACGTAGCAAACATATCCCAAGTATTAGTCTTTCTGTTCTTCATTGGAATACTAAAAATTGTTGTCCCCTTTTGCTCTTTCACAAGATATCCTCCTTAGACCTAAAAAAGCTCTAGTCCCTTTAATGGTCCTAGAGCTTTACAAAAGAGGAAGCATAGTTTTGTGCCCACTATGCTTATATTATTTTGTCTTTTGTAGTCTCTCTGGGCTACATTAAAAGAACCGTGATTAATTTAATAGTGAGTATACGAGTTCTGACGCAAATTGTCAAACTCATTTATTTTCATCATAGGCAGCATTTAATCCCACACTAATCGTTAATGCTTTATCCACTTTTGCCATTGTCTCTGGCGATAAATGAGCAATTCGGTCTTTTAATCGTTGTTTATCAATCGTTCGTAATTGCTCCAATAAAATGACCGAATCATGAGTTAACGGTAACGACTTACCTTTTAGTTGGACATGAGTAGGCATCTTCTTTTTTTGCATTTGGGCAGTAATCGCAGCAATGATCACTGTTGGACTATAATGATTTCCCACGTCATTTTGAAGGATCAGGACTGGACGAACGCCCCCCTGTTCCGATCCAATTACCGGGGATAAGTCAGCGTAATAGATGTCACCCCGTTTTACTTTTCGTTTTGTCATTACCTTCGCTTCCCTTAATTATTTACTTTGGTGATAAATGCGATGAACCCGATTACTAATATTAGTTAGGATTTCATAGTTAATAGTTCCGGCCTGCTCAGCTAAATCAGTTGCTGTAATTTCTTGGTCACCGGATTTGCCCATCAATACTACTGGGGTGCCGACTGGGTAATACTTAGGAAGCCGAATCATCATTTGATCCATACATACTCGTCCGGCAATATCACAAAATTGACCGTCAACTAATACCTTATAACCAGTCATACACCGGGGATAACCGTCAGCATAACCAATCGGCAAAGTGGCTAGCCATTCATCTTGCTCCGCTGTATAAGTAGCACCATAGCTGACAGATCTTCCTGCCTTTAACTGCTTAACAAAAGAAATTGATGAAACTAATGAACTAACGGGCTGTAAATCAAGCGTTAATTTCAAGTCACGTCCAGATGGGTTTTGTCCGTACATTGAAATCCCCATTCTAACTGTATTAGCCGTGATTTTTTCCCGATGCCATAAACCAGTCGCTGAATTTGCCATATGAACATATGGTGGCAGTTCGTCAAGACTGGCAACAAATTGATGCCACCGTTGAACCTGTTGATTAAAGTAATTTTCATCAGGACTATCAGCAGTCGCAAAATGCGTGAACATCCCTTCAAATTCAAATTCAGGACTATCAAGCAACTTAACAGCTTGCTTAAATGTAGCGACCTCTGTAAAACCAATCCGGCCCATTCCTGAATCAATTCCCAGATGAACTTTTAATGGTTTCTTAGGCTTGGCAACTTGTGCTAGTTGATGATATTGTTCAAGCCAATCTAAGGAGCCGACTGTTAAAGAAACTCCGGCTTGAGCAGCAATCAACGCATCTTCAACTGGCGTAATTCCAAGGACAAGCGTCATGGCTTCAATACCGTTATCCCGCAATTCCAACGCTTCGTCTAAAATTGCTACGCATAAACCACTTGCACCACTGGTCATTGCTGTTTGGGCAACTGGAATCAATCCATTGCCATAAGCATTTGCTTTTACAACAGCAAGGATTCTACTATTTTCGGGCAAAACTTTTCTCTGTTCTTGAATATTATGACGTAATGCATCTAAGTCCACTATTAATGATGTATCTCGCAAACGACCATTAACCATTTATTTATTCTCACTTTCTAAAATTACTTCTGTCATTACTAACGCGGCAGTATGACTCACTGAAGCATGAGCATTACCATTATACGGCGATTTAATCACAATTGGCGCACCATATTGGTTATCAATGATTTCAATATCATGAAAGCCTAGTTTAGCACCAATTCCCGTTCCATATGCTTTAGCAAAAGATTCTTTTAGTGACCACCGACCAGCAAGATATTCTACTGATCGTTGACCGCTAAATTGACTATATTGTTCTAGTTCAGTCGGTGTCAATACATGCTGGATGAATTGAGAATGCGCTGTCGCAGCTTTCTTAACTCGTTCAATCTCGGTTATATCGATTCCAATCCCCTTAATCATCGAGCGTTCGTCTCCTTAATTATCACTATTATCTACCGCTTAATCTTATCGAAAATAAGCACTTCTTGCAATTATTGTTACATTAGTCCATCATTGTCATGTCATATAAAATTATAAATATATTTTTCTAGTTACAATTAGCTCAGAAAAAGTTATAATTTTAAGGCAATAAGCATTCTTATTTCTGAACATTTCATTAATTTTTTCTTAAAGACTTTACAGTAAGGTGAAAGTAACTCACCCTATTAGCCGAGATACATAATTAATGGTATTCTTGATATGAATGTCAATTACAAATTTATAAAGATGAGAGAAGGAGAACTATGGCTCAGATTATTCAACGCCATCCTGCATTACAATTCATCTTAAAAACATTATTTTACTTTGTAGTGCTTCTTTTATTAATCTACCTTTATGGTTATTATGGAGCAGGCCAAGAGCCATTTATCTACAACGAATTCTAATGCGGAGGAAATAGATAATATATGAGTAAGAATATTATTACCGTCTTTGAGCAAATTGCCAAGGACAACTCAACGCGGATCGCATATGATGAAATGGGCAAAACGACCACTTATGCGGACTTAAGCTTAGCAGTTGATACTTTAGCGGCATGGCTTAGTACTCAATCTTTGCCTGATCGTAGTCCGATTCTCGTATATGGTGATCATCAAGTTGAAATGATTATTAGCTTTTTAGCAGCTCTAAAAGCTGGACATACTTATATTCCAGTGTCCAACGATTCAGCAATTCCACGGATGCAATCAATTCTGGATACTGCTAAACCGGCGATGATTATTGCTGTTAATGATTTTCCAAGCAATGATCTCCAGTTTAATGCCCCGATTGTCGATCATCAACAGCTTGAAAAAATTTTGGCAACACCACAAACTTTTGATACTTCAGCAATGATTAATGGTGACGAACTAGCTTATGTCCTCTTTACGTCTGGAACTACCGGTTCACCAAAAGGGGTTGAAGTTAGTCATGATAACTTTATGACCTTTGTTGACTGGATGCTAAGTGATGAATTTAAAATCAAAGAACATGCTAATTTCTTAGGGCAGCCACCATATTCATTTGATCTTTCAAACATGTACTGGTTACCAGCACTACTTAATGGTGGGACAATCAAGGCGCTTCCTCACGAAGTTGTTGAAAATTTTGGTCAGATGTTCACTGCTCTACCAAACCTTGATCTTGAGGTATTTGTAGGGACACCATCGTTTGCTGATATGTTAATGCTTAGCCCAGCATTTAACCAACAAAAAATGCCAAGCTTAAAGACCTTTCTCTTCTGTGGTGAAGAGTTAACAGTAAAGACTGCCAAAGGATTACACCAACGATTCCCAGATGCTAAAATCTTCAACACTTATGGCCCAACTGAAACAACAGTTGCCGTATCAGGAATCGAGATTACGCCTGAAATCATTGAAAATAATGACCGCTTACCAGTTGGCTATGCAAAGCCTGGAGTTAAATTATCCATTTGGAATGGCGATCAAGAAATCACTACTCCCGGTGAACAAGGTGAGATTGTAATCAGTGGTAATAGTGTGGCACGTGGCTATATGAATAATCCAGAAAAAACAGCCAAGTCATTCTTTAAGATTGATGGTGTGCCTGCTTACCGAACTGGAGATGCGGGTACCCTTGACAGCGATGGCTTACTTCATCACAAAGGCCGCATGGATTTCCAAATTAAATTACATGGTTACCGGATTGAACTTGATGAAGTTCGTGCCAGTCTTGAAAAGAGTCCTCTAATCAAACAAGCAGTTGCGGTTCCAAAATATAATAAAGACGGCAAAGTTACGCACCTGATCGCTTATGTTATTCCAAACGAATCTACTGAAGATACGGCTGGATTAACAAAACAAATTCGTGAAAGCTTGGACGGCTTAATCATGCCATACATGATGCCTACCCAATTCGTTTACCGTGAATCATTCCCAATGTCTGCAAATGGCAAGATTGCAGTTAAACAAATGATTGCTGAGGCTAACAAGTAATGATTGATTGGATTTCAAACCTTCCTAATTTCAGTGCTTATGGAACCCCGGTATACTTCTTCTACTTACTTCTTGCTATTTTGCCGTTGGGAATCGGCCTTTACTTTGGGAAGAGGTTTAACTGGTATGAAGCATTAATTAGTTTCATTTTTATCTTCTTAATGTTCGATGGTTCAAGCTGGCAACAAGGAATTTCATTAATTGCTTATGTTATTTACCAGACAATTATTGTGATGGCTTATCATCGCTACCGGCAAAATAATAATTCGAGTGGTGTTTTTTACTTCACTGCCGCCTTATCAATTTTGCCGATTGTAATTGTTAAGCTCTCACCGGCAATGGTTGGTCATAACTCCCTCCTTGGTTTCTTAGGAATTAGTTATTTAACTTTCCGGGCAGTCGGAACAGTAATTGAAACGCGTGATGGAATGATCAAAGAGATTTCCCCATGGAAGTTCATTCGTTTCATTCTGTTCATGCCAACCATTACTTCTGGACCAATTGATCGTTACCGACGTTTTGAAAAAGATTATAAAAAGGTTCCGACCCGCGAGGAATATTTGAATCTTGTTAATACGGGAATTTTCTACTTATTCCTTGGGTTCTTGTACAAGTTTGTCATCGGTTATTTCTTTGGTCAGCGTTTTTACCCCTTCTTTGAAAAAGCGGCCTTGGCTGATCCATCATTCCCTTCTTGGAACTTAGTCGGTGTCATGTACACTTACGGACTTTACTTATTCTTTGACTTTGCCGGTTATTCATTGTTTGCAGTTGCTATTAGTTACTTTATGGGTGTGCGTACCCCGATGAACTTTAAGCAGCCTTTCAAATCGAAAAACCTTAAAGAGTTCTGGAATCGTTGGCACATTAGCCTTTCTTTCTGGTTCCGTGATTATATTTTTATGCGGTTCGTCTTTCTTGCTACCAAAAAACGATGGTTTAAGAATCGAAATGCCTTGTCATCAACCGCATATATGCTTAATATGTTACTAATGGGCTTTTGGCATGGAATTACCTGGTACTATATTCTCTATGGTTTTCTCCAAGGTCTAGGCCTAGTAGTTAATGACTGGTGGCTGCGGTTCAAGCGCAAAAACTTAAAACAGCTACCACATAATAAGTTCACTACTGGAGTTGCTATTTTTGTCACATTTAACTTTGTAATGTTTACTTTCTTGATCTTCAGTGGGTTCTTAGATACTTATCTATTCAAATAATTTTAGGAGGATTTTAATTATGCAAGAACAAATTATTAATATTTTAGCTGATGCAACTGGTCGGGATACTGCAGACTTTAGTGATGCAAGTCAAAACCTTTTTGAAAGTGGTCTTTTAGACTCAATGGCAACTGTTAGTCTTCTTCTCGGTTTACAAGATGCTTTTGGCGTTCAAGTACCAGTTTCAGAATTTGACCGTAACCAATGGGACACTATTGAAAAGATTGAAGAACGGGTAAAGGAGCTCCAAAATGCATAATGGCAAAAAGCTGTGGTCAATCTTGGGCCCGCTGATTGTCGCTTGTCTATTAGTAGTTCTTTTGTTTTCACTGCCGATTAGTAAAAAGCACTCAGCGGCGATTGAACATAAAGCTGCAGTATCACTAAGCCCCGTTGTTTTTAAGAACCAATCAATTAAGCAACAAGCGCTCAGTGATAAGCACACCCACTATGTTCCATTCTTTGGTTCTAGTGAATTACGGCGAATGGATCGCTTCCATCCTTCTGTAATGGCTGCTCGTTATCATAACTATACTCCTTTCCTCTTTGGTTCACGGGGTACCCAATCTCTTCCGCAATTCTTTAACATTAATTCAATGGAAACGCAGATGAGAAATAATAAGGCAGTCTATATCATTTCACCACAATGGTTTACCAAGCAAGGTGTTCAACCACCAGCTTTCAAGTACTATAATGGTGAACTCGCTAACCTTAACTGGCTTCAACATGCTAATCCCAAATCACCATATGATCGTTACATTGCAACGCGATTAATTGCAATGCTTGGCAAAGATGGGACTGTTTCTTCGTATGCTAAAAAAATTGCTGAAGGAAAATCCTTGAGCAGTTTCGACATGGGAGTTATCCGCTTCCGACTTAACATGCTTGTTCATGAAGATGCCATCTTCTCAGGTTTTCAATTAAATAATAACTATGGCAAGCATATCCTCCCAAATGTTAAGAAGCTTCCTCAGCATTACAATTATAATGAACTTTATGATGATGCAATGAATGAAGCCGCACGTGATACTGATAACAACCGTTTCGGTATCAAAAACAGCTTCTATACCCAGCGTGTAAAGAAAAACTTAGCGAAAACAAAGGGATCACAACGAAATTTCAATTATACTAAGTCACCAGAATATGGCGATTTGGAAGTAGTTTTGAATCAGTTTAAGAATACCAATTCAAATGTCCTCTTTATCATCCCACCGGTTAATTCAAAGTGGGAAAAGTACACGGGGATGGACATGAATATGTATTACCAATCTGTTGAAAAAATTAAATTCCAGCTTCGCCAACAAGGGTTCAATCATATTTTTGATCTTTCTCATGATGGTGATAAGCCTGGATTTATGGAAGATACTATCCATATCGGTTGGGCTGGTTGGGTAAAAGTTGATAAAGCTACTAATAGTTTTATTTCTAATAAGCAACCGCAACCACATTACCAAATCAATAGTAAGTTCCTTTCACCAGAATGGACTAACTTAACCCCAACTCCTGGTAATTTACAGAAATTCCAAGAAAAATTGCATTAACAAAAAGCGAGACTTGAAGAATTTTCTTCGGGCCTCGCTTTTATTAAACTACTAATTGCTCAACAACATCTTGTAATAAACTCATTCCTGCCAAACTATTGCCATGTTGATCAAGAGCTGGACTAAAAATACCAATACCACATTTTTGCGGGGCACAAGCCAATAAGCCGCCGCCAGTACCACTTTTAATAGGGAGTTCAATTTTAATTGTGTATTCTTTTGATTCTTCAAACGAACCAACTGTTGTTAGCAATTTCTTTACCAACTCGTTATCTTCATGGCTAATAAGACGCTCATTATCCCAAGGTTTAATTCCATCATTTGCCAAGACTGCTCCTAAGTTAGCAAGACTCTGTGATGTCACCATCATTGAGCTTTGCATAAAATAAGTTATCAATGTTTGATCAACAATCTCTAAAATATCCTTATCTTTCATATAGTAAGCCAGTGCATGAATATCTTTATCATTCATAATTGCTGACCGAAATAAACGCTCATTCAAGCTAATGCATGGGTCATTGCAGATCTCACGGCAGAACCCGAGAAGGGCATTAAAACTATTCTGCCCCATCAACTGGTCAATTAAGGCTGTCGTTAACAAGACGGAGGAATTATTAAGGTAATTTATCCGATGGACCTGCTCGGTTAACTCGTCATTCAATAGTACCGAACTTAGGCTATAATCTGCCGAACCATTTTCTAGTTCTGCTAAGACACGCTTATGTCCTAATCTCTTGATCGCTAATATTAAAGCTACGACCTTCGCAATACTCTCAATCGCAAATCGCGTTCCTGCCATTCCAGCGGTCCAAATTTTGTCCTCGTCAACGTCATAAATGGCAATGCCCAATTGCTGCGGATCAACAATTCCTAATATTGGAATATAATTTGCAACCTTACCATGAGCTGTTTCAGCAAAGTTTTTATCAATCAATTGCTCTAATTTTTTCATCGTCAAAACCTCTCTCACACAAGGCATAAACCCTGCAGCTCCTCAAGTACCAAACAAGAAAAATTAACCCCTTTTACACTTAATTTGCATGATGAAATAATAGCCTAATATCTACATGATCTCATCTTCTCAGATACTAATCATCGTAATAATCGTAACAAATATATTATAAATAAATCAAATAATTGGAATAAATATTTTTATAAAAAGATAACGAAATACCCCACTCTTATTTATACATTCCTAAATAAGAGTGGGGTATATTTAATTTATGGTAGATTGCAAAATTTAAGTTGAACATATTAGTGGACATAAAAACCCATAAAGGTCTTTAATGG